>CALPPP020000032.1 GCA_943325485.2 Rickettsia typhi | reverse complement strand
CCTGCTCGAAGACACCGACGTGGTGATTTTTGACGTGCTGGGCGACGTGGTGTGCGGCGGTTTTGCCGCGCCCCTGCAACACGCTGACCGCGCCCTGATCGTGACCGCCAACTACTTCGACTCGATCTTCGCGATGAACCGCATCGTGCAAGCGATTGGTGCCAAGGCGAAAAACTACAACGTGCGCTTGGGCGGCGTGATCGTCAACCGCAGCGACGACACCGACCAAGTCGACAAATACAACACTGTCACCGGTTTGAAAAACATGGCGCATTTCCCCATGCTGGATGAAATCCGCAAAAGCCGCTTGCAGAAATGCACCATGTTTGAGTTGGAAGCCACGCCGGCCATCAAGGCCGTGCAAGACGAGTACATGCGCTTGGCCGCGGCCTTGTGGGCTGGCTCCGACCCGCTGCCTTCCATCCCCATGAAAGACCGCGATATTTTTGATTTGTTGGGATTTGACTGACATGAACCAAGCCAGCTACGTCGCACGGCGCGGTGAGATCGAACACTATTTCGATCGCACCGCTGCCAAAGCTTGGGAGGTGTTGACCTCCAACGCACCCGTGGGGCGCATCCGCGCCACCGTGCGCAAGGGCCGCGACCAGATGCGCCACACCTTGTTGTCGTGGCTGCCCGAGGACATGCGCGGTCTGCGCTTGCTCGACGCCGGTTGCGGCACCGGTGCTTTGGCGCAAGAGGCCATGCGCCGCGGCGCCGAGGTGCTGGCGATTGACCTCTCGCCCACCTTGGTCAACTTGGCCCGCGATCGCCATGCGCAAGACCTGCTCACCGACCCCACGCTCAGCGCCAAAGGCGGCAGCATCACGTTCTTGGCCGGTGACATGCTCTCGGCTGAACACGGCGACTTCGACCACGTGGTTTGCATGGATTCACTCATCCACTACGACACCCAAACCATTGCCAACGCGGTGGAGTCATTGACGAAGCGCACCCGCCACTCGGTGCTGTTCACCTTTGCGCCGCACTCGCCGCTGTTGGCCGTGGCCCATGCCATGGGCCGCTTGTTCCCGCGCAGCGACCGCTCGCCACAACTGGCCCCCATTCGCAAAACCACCTTGCATGTGTACATCGAGCGCGCAGTGCGTGAGCACGGCTGGCGCCCTGGCCACATGCAGCGTGTCTCCAGCGGGTTCTACACCTCGCAAGCGTGGGAGTGGAAGCGCAAATGAAGCTGGCCTTTCGTCCCCCCGCATGGATGCAATCCATCATGATGCAGTACGTTCCCTTCGCCGATGCGGCGTCGCCCGAACTGCCGCTGGGGCGTATGTTTCGCTTGGCCATGTTCCAACTCTCCATTGGCATCACCATGGCGCTGTTGGTGGGCACCTTGAACCGCGTCATGATTGTGGAGTTAGAAATTCCAGCCGCATGGGTGGCAATTTCGGTGGCCTTGCCCTTGGTATTTGCACCGCTGCGGGCCCTGATCGGCTATAGGAGCGACACCCATCCTTCAGCACTGGGACTGCGCCGTATCCCCTATATGTGGATGGGCAGTTTGCTGATGTTTGGCGGTTTGGCCATCATGCCATTTGCACTGATGAACCTCAGCGAACCCCGCGAAGGCTATATGTTGGTGGGTCGCTTGGGCGCGATCTTGGCGTTCTTGGTCGTGGGTGCGGGTATACAAATCACCCAGACGGCTGGCTTGGCGCTGGCCACCGATGTCGCCCCTGAAGACAAACGTCCTCGCGTGGTGGCTTTGCTCTACGCCATGCTTTTGATGGGCTTGATTGTGGGCAGTACCTTGCTGAGTCTTTTGCTGGTCAATTTTTCACCGGTGCGCTTGATCCAAGTGGTGCAAGGTTGCGCAGGGGTTGTGATTTTCATCAACCTCGTTTCACTGTGGAAACAAGAAGCGCGTGGCGCTAAACGCGGCGCTCGCCAGCCCGATGGTTTTTCACACAATTGGCAAGCCTTTATCGCTGTACCCCACATGAAACGTTTTTTATGGACGGTAGGTTTGGGTTCTGCTGCCTTCAGCATGCAAGACATCGTGCTCGAACCTTATGGTGGACAAATCTTAGGCTTGAATGTAGGCATGACCAGTGGGCTCACGGCTTTGAGCGCAGGCGGTGCATTGCTTGCTTTTGCCTTGTCCTCCCGCTTTTTGCGAAGCATTGATGCGGTACGTCTTGCCGCTATTGGCGCTTTGCTGGGTTTACCCGCCTTTGCTTGCGTTATTTTTTCAGCCCCCTTGGGCTCTGCGCTGATGTTTCAAGCCGGTGCCACCTTGATCGGCTTTGGCGGCGGCTTGTTCTCTGTGGGTATGTTGCTCACGGCCATGGAGATGACGCATTCAGAACAAGCGGGAATGGTTTTAGGGGCATGGGGCGCGGTACAAGCGACTGCCTCGGGAGTAGCCATGGCTTTGGGTGGCGTTGCCCGCGATGTCGTCAGTGAAATGGCCACGCAAGGCCATCTGGGCGAAGCCCTCGTCTCCGATGTCACGGGCTACAACTTTGTGTTTCACACCGAGATGGTCATGATGTTTGTGGTGTTGGTTGCTTTGGGTCCATTGGTCAGCCGTCGGCCGACATTGCCCCCAAGGTCTGCAGGGTTGGGTCTGGCAGAACTGCCAGGTTGAATGGTTTTTTAAGCGTACTTCAAGGAGACTTGCCATGGGAACAGGTGCTATTACCCAGTATGTAGATGTCGCACAAATCGTGCTGTACATGTTTTGGGCATTTTTTGCAGGTTTGATTTATTACCTCTTGCGTGAAAACCACCGCGAGGGCTATCCCATGGACAATGGCCGCGCAGAAGGTGGCCCGGTTCAGGTGGGTTGGCCAGTGCCTGAGCCCAAAGTCTTCAAACTGGCCAATGGCCGTGAAGTGTTGGCGCCTGATTTCAACCGTGTGGACGGCAGTTACTCGGCTCAGCCCACTCACCGCTTTTTGGGCGCACCCTTAGAGCCTGTTGGCGACGCTTTGCTGGCAGGTGTGGGGCCAGGCGCTTGGGCGGCCCGTGCCGATGAACCCGATCTTTACCATGGTACACACATCAAGATCGTCCCCTTGCGTATTGCCGCTGACCACGGCGTCATGTCACCCGACGTTGACCCGCGCGGCTTGCCCGTCTATGGCGCAGACAAGCAACTGGCTGGTACTGTCAAAGACCTTTGGGTTGACCGCGCTGAAATGATGTTCCGTTATTTGGAAGTGGACTTGAAGAGTGGTGGAAGCGTGCTCTTGCCCATGACCTTTTCGCGTATCAAGTCCAGCGGTGTTTTCGTAGGTGCCGTACTGGCATCGCAGTTTGCGAATGTGCCCAAGACCAAAAGCATGGAGCAAATCACCTTGCTAGAGGAAGAAAAAATCACCGCCTATTACGGTGCTGGCACTTTGTACGCCACACCCGAACGTCAGGAGCCACTGTTTTGAACGTCAATCCTCACCACGAACACGAGTTCGAGGCAGCGCCTGGACTGCCCGAGCAATTGCCCGCTGACGAACGTCTTTTGTGGCAAGGCGCACCGCAGTGGCGACTGGTGGCACTGCATGTCTTTCATGTACGCACCTTGGCTTGGTATTTCGCAGCCATGATGGTGCTGCAAGCCACCTACCTTTTGGGTGAACCCGAGCGCAATCTGTTCAAACCGCTGCTGCTGAGCTTTGTGCTCAGCGTCATCTCGCTGGGCATTCTCAGCCTGATGGCGTGGTTGACTGCACGTACAGCCCTCTACACCCTCACCAACAAGCGCGTGGTCATGCGCATTGGCATTGTGCTGACGCTCACCTTCAATTTGCCTTTGCGCATGTTGGCGGCTGCTTCACTCAAAACCAACCCCGATGGTTCGGGCGACATTGCACTCAAACTGGCAGGCAATGACCACATCGCTTGGCTCAACCTCTGGCCACATGCACGTCCTTGGGTCTTGCGTCATCCCGAACCCAGTTTGCGCTGTATTGCTGATGTAGGCACCGTGGGCGAGTGCGTCTTGAAAGCTTGGCAAGAAGCCAATCCCCATATGCCTGTCATGTTGGGAGACATCATTCCACCATCCATACACAACATTCCAGCAACCTCGTCGCCTGAAATTGCCGCATGAACTCGACCCTCGCCAACAACGGATTGCCCGGACGCCATGCCCTGACAGGCTGGATATTTGTTGGTTTTTTATCCAGCGTTTTTTTGGTTGTTGCTTTGTTGCGCGGCCAAGGCATGGAAATTCCACAAGACCACAACCCCATCAGCTGGCAACGAACGCTGCGCTTTGAAGACCGCCCCAATGGCGATGTGGCCGTGATGGATGGCAAATCCACCGTGGAAATTACACGTTACGCTGGCGAGCAAGGGTTTGTGCGTGGCATCTTGCGCACACTGTCACGCGAACGTATGCGACGCGGAATTGGCTCAGGGCCCACGTTTGAACTCATCGGCCACACCGATGGCCGCCTGACCCTGCTCGACCCCGCCACCGGTCATCGCATCAACCTCGAATCTTTTGGCCCGACCAATATGGCGTCTTTTGCCATGTTGCAACCCACCGCAAGCCCCATGACCACCGCCTCTCAGGAGTAAACCATGACCACCACCGCTTCTTTGGATTTCGACCACGTAGAACTGCTGATCGGCAGTGTGGAGAGCGCCGCCGACGCCAATGCCAAAGCGGTACGCAACACAGTGCTGAGCCCACGCTTTTACACCACTGACTTCAAAGCCATGGACCGCTTGAACATAGAGTCTGTACGTGCCGAATGGGACGTCATGATGAAAGAGTACGAAGGTGACAACAACCACGATCACTTTCAACGCGATGCGCAATTTGCCGAGGAAGTCAAAACCCTGATGCCACAACTCTCTCCCGAGATGCGTCAAGAGTTTTTGGACTTCCTCATCAGCTCACTGACCTCGGAATTTTCTGGCTGCATTTTGTACAACGAAATTCGCAAAAACATCGATAACCCTGATATCAAGCAACTGATGACGTATATGGCACGAGATGAGTCTCGCCATGCTGGTTTTATCAACCAGTCTTTGAAAGACTTTGATTTGGGCATCGATTTGGGTCAACTCAAACGCACCAAGGCTTACACCTTCTTTAAGCCCAAATATATTTTTTACGCGACCTACTTGTCCGAGAAAATTGGCTACGCCCGCTACATCACCATCTTTCGCCAACTTGAGCGTCACCCTGATAAACGTTTTCACCCGATCTTTCGCTGGTTTGAGCGCTGGTGCAATGACGAGTTCCGTCATGGCGAATCTTTTGCATTGATCATGCGTTCCCAGCCCAATTTGCTGCGCGGCGTGAATTTGTGGTGGATCAGATTCTTCATTTTGGCGGTATATGCCACCATGTACGTGCGCGACCATACCCGCCCACTGCTACACGAAGCCATGGGCTTCAAATCCACCGAGTACGACTACGAAGTGTTTCGCATCACGTCGGAAATTGCACGGCAAGTCTTTCCTGTGGAGGTCGACATCGACCACCCCACTTTCCGTGCTTGCATGGAACGTTTGGTTGAACTGTCGATTGCCAATGCCAAAGCCAAAGAACGCGGTGGTGTCCTGGGCTTGATCGGTCAAGCCAGCAGCGCGTTGGCGGCGGTCTGGACCTTTGGTCGGCTGTATTTCCTGCCAGTCAAGCGCAACGATCTACCTGCCCAAGTACGGGTTCAACCCGCTTGGTAAAGCAGCCTTCGAATGTCTGATTTCTTCTCGTCCATTCTGGGGGCAGCCTTGTTCTCTGTGTTCAGCTGGTGGCTGGGCACAGGAGCCATTCTGTGGCTGGTGCGCTTACCCCCAGCGAGTTTTCGCTGGAGCATGTTTGGACTGAGTTTTTTGCTGGGCTTGAGTTTATGGACGGCCTCCATCAGTATGCGTTCGCATACTGTCTTAAATGCCTACATTGGTTTTGTCAGCGTCATTGCCATGTGGAGCTGGCATGAGATGGCGTTTCTGACCGGCTGGCTCACCGGCCCAAGGCGCGTGGTACTCGATAAAGGTTTGAGTTTGCGACAACGCTTTGTGCAATCAGTTCAAGTCTTGCTCCACCACGAACTGGCCTTGTTCATCAATTTTGGTTTTTTGCTGGTTATGCAACAAGGTCAACCCAACCACATGGCCTTGTGCACTTTTGCGCTGCTGTGGTGTATGCGCTTGAGCGCCAAGCTGAATTTGTTTTTTGGTGTGCCATTTGTCGGCGAGCAGTATTTACCCGTGCATTTGCGCTATATCGGCAGTTATTTCAAACAAGCACCCATCACATGGTGTTTTTACATCACCATGGGGGCATCGTGTCTGGCCTGGGGTTGGATGGTTTGGGAAGTACAAAGCGGATTGGTCTTGGTCAACGCCGCTTGGGTTTTGTTGTCTTCCTTGCTGGGTCTGGCCATCATTGAGCATTTGTTAATGGTGTTTGCCCTGCCCTTGCAAAAACTGTGGAGCTGGGCCATGGTGCGCAGTCCCTACCTTAGAGAAACCGCTTCACCCGATTTACCAGTGCCTGTGGTGGTGCCAAACCGAGGGGATGCTGTATGAATGCATTCAAGGCGACGGACGAGCGAGGTAACTACAAAGTGCCTCAGCAACCTCGCCGCGCCATCATCATTGGCACCGGCTTTGGTGGCTTGGCTGCTGCGATTCGCTTAAGCGTCAAGGGCTACCAAGTTCAAATTTTTGAAAAACTGGATATGGCGGGTGGTCGCGCCTATGTGCACAAACAAGACGGCTTTACCTTTGATGCAGGCCCCACCATCATCACACTGCCCTATTTGATTGAAGAGCTGTTCACGCTGTGCGGCAAAAAGATGAAGGACCATGTCGACCTGCGTTTGATGTCGCCTTTCTATCGCATCCGCTTCGACGACGGCACCCATTTCGATTACAGCAATGACAAGCAAGCCATGCTGGCAGAAGTTGCCAAGTTCAGCCCAGAGGATGTGCAAGGTTTTCAAAACCTCATGAAGGCGTCTGAGCAGTGCTTTGAATTAGGTTTCCAAGAGATGGGCATGATCGCTTTTGACTCGGTCGCGAAAGTGGTCAAAGCCATGCCAAACTTGGTTCGCATGAAAGCTTGGCGCTCCATTCACAGCATGGTGGCGCAATACATCAAGCACCCCAAACTTCGCATCGTGATGAGTTTTCACCCCTTGCTGATCGGTGGCAATCCGTTTTCTGTCACCTGTGTTTATTCGCTGATCCATATTTTGGAAAACCGCTGGGGTGTGCATTCCGCCATGGGTGGCACAGGCGCCATCGTGAAAGCCTTGGTTAATTTGATACAAGCCCGCAATATTCCCATTCGCTACAACGCCCCTGTGACGCGTATACGTGTTGAAGATGGCGCAGCTGTCGGGGTTGAATTGGCCAACGGCGAGTTCATTGCGTCTGATATTGTGGTGAGCAATGCAGATGCCGCATGGACCTACAAAAATTTGGTTGAACCGCAACACAGAAAACGTTGGACCGACCGTCGCATCGCCAAGGGCCAGTATTCCTCGGGTTTGTTTGTCTGGTACTTTGGCACGAACCGCAAGTATGAAGATGTGCCTCACCACATGATGGTGCTCGGTCCTCGCTACAAAGGCTTGTTGCAAGATATTTTCAAAAATCACAAACTGGCCAAAGATTTCAGTTTGTACCTCTACCGCCCAACCGCTACCGACCCTTCATTGGCCCCAGAGGGTTGCGACAGTTTTTATGCCTTGTCAGTGGTACCCAATTTAAGCAGCGGTACCGATTGGCCCGCCATCACTGAACAGTACCGCGATGCCATCGCCAGCGTTTTACAGGACGCGGTGTTGCCCAACTTGAAGCAGCATGTGGTCAGCTCTAAAGTCACCACACCCCAAGATTTCCATGACCGGTTGTGGTCTTACCAAGGTGCAGGTTTTGGCTTGGAGCCTGTGCTCACGCAAAGTGCCTGGTTCAGACCGCACACCCGCAGTGAAGATGTGAAGAATTTATTCATGGTGGGTGCCAGCAGCCAACCCGGTGCGGGGGTACCCAGCGTATTGATGTCAGCCAAATTATTAGAAGAGGTGGTTCCCCATGCCTTTGCCGTTCACTGACCAAGCTGACGACGATTTGGACGCTTGCGTCGAAATGATGCGTGGAGGCTCCAAAACCTTTTTTGCAGCAAGTCGTTTTTTGCCTCCGCGTGTGCGTTCTGCGTCTATCGCTTTGTATGCGTTTTGCCGTGTGGCCGACGACATGGTTGACCAAGGGGGTGTGATTGAAGACAGCTTACGTGTCTTGCACCACCGACTCGACCTGATGTATGCGGGCACACCCATGGACACGGTAGAAGACCGCGCTCTGAGCATTGTGGTGCATCGCCATGCACTGCCGCGCCATTTGTTAGACGCCTTGCTTGATGGTTTTGCTTGGGACGGGCATGGACGCCAATACGAAACCATGGAAGATTTGCACGGCTATGCCGCTCGTGTGGCGGGCAGCGTGGGCGCCATGATGTGTTGGATCATGGGTCCCCAACAAGCGTCTACCTTGGCGCGTGCCTGCGAGTTGGGTGTGGCCATGCAGCTGACCAATATTGCACGCGATGTCGGTGAAGACGCGCGTAACAAGCGTGTTTATTTGCCTTTGGCATGGATGCGCCAAGAAGGCTTGGACCCTGCAGTTTGGTTATCCAAGCCTGAGTGCAACCCCGCTGTACAGCGCGTGATCAACCGCGTCCTTGACGAAGCCGATAGGCTTTACAAACGTTCCATGGCAGGGATTGCAGAATTACCGCGTGACTGCCGCTCCGCCATTTTGGCGGCAGGCTTGATTTACGGTGAAATCGGCAACGAGCTACGCCGCTTGGGCTTGGACTCTGTCAACCACCGCGCAGTGGTCAGCGGTTTTCGCAAAGCGCTTTTGCTGACACAAGCCCGCCTACAAGCGAGTTGGATATTCACCCAGCGCAACCCTCCACCACCTCTGGCAGGCATTGCTTACCTGGTTGAGCAGTGCCAAGAAACCGCTTCGGCTCGGTTGGCAATGACAGGCTTTCCCAACCGCGCCATGCCTCAGCGCATCGAATGGATGCTGGCTCTGTTTGAGAACCTAGAGCACAGCCGGTTGGAAAAAAACCAAAAAACTTATAACTGAACGCCTTTGGTCAAGGCGCCATCGACCACCAGGTTGGTACCAGTGATAAAGCTGGCCACGGGACTGGCCAAGAACACCACCGCGTTGGCCATCTCTTGCGGTGTGCCCATGCGACCAGTGGGGTTCATGCCCAGCGCCACTTTAAAGAAGTCGGGGTTACCGCTTTCAATTTGGCTCCACACACCGCCTGGGAAATAGGTGTTGCCAGGCGAGACGCTGTTGGCACGAATACCCTTGCCAGCCAAGTGATAGGCCAAACCTTGGGTGTAATGAACCAAAGCGGCTTTGAATGCGCCGTAGGGGCCAGAAGCGAAGTCAATCTCTCGGCCTGATACGCTGGAAATGGTGACGATGGCAGGGTGCTTGCTTTTCTCAAGAAAGGGCATGGCGCTGTCAACCAAGCGCACACTGCCCATCAGGTCAACCTCAAAGCCTTTTTTCCAACTCTCTTCGTCTGCTGCAATGGCCAAGGCGCTGACATTGGCCACCACAATATCGATGCCACCCAAATCTGCAGCGGACTTGGTGACCCATGCTTTGAGGCTGTCAGCGTTGCCCACATCGGCCACGGAGCCAATGACTTTGCTGCCAGAGGCAGACATGGCTTTGGCCGCATCAGCGACCTCAGCGGCGTTGCGGGCACAAAAGGCCACGCT
>CALPPP020000031.1 GCA_943325485.2 Rickettsia typhi | reverse complement strand
GTCACCTCGGCCCAATCAGGGTTGTTGAAGGCCATGGCGGTTTGCTCAAACTCATTGGGCAAATACCAACCCTTGGGCGCCCAGGTGTCCCACATGCGCTGCGAGAATTCTTTGCCGTTGGCGCGCACATAGCGCTCACCGCGAGCAGTGGCCATGAACCAGTGGTACCAGTAGAGCTGGGTTTGTTCCATGCTCAAGTCTTGCTTGGGGTCATTGGTGCCATAACCTACGGACAACAACACCATATGACTGGCAATACCAGGCTGTAAACCACAGGCATTGGCGACCGCCCTTGCGCCCCAGTCGTGGCCGACCAAAACAGGTTTTTCAAGCCCCAAGGCCTGCACAAATTCCACCATGTCACGCCCCAAGGCAGACAACTGGCCCGTACGGGGCGTGTCTTCGCGCAAAAACGTGGTGGGTAAAAAACCACGCAACGCGGGGACAAGTACACGGTAGCCCGCTTGAACCAAATGGGGCACAACTTCATGCCAACAGCGTGGACTGTCGGGCCAACCGTGAGTGAGAACGATGGTGTGGTGCCCCTCGGGGTTCCATTCTTTGTAGCCTATGCGCAGCAACGCGGTTTCGATAAATTGCATGGGGCGCATGTTACTCAACACCTGGACCAAGAGCGCCAAGTCTGTGCCACACTGGCGACATGGAAACTGAACTTTCTCAGGACTGGGTTGGCGCTCAAGCAACGGCGGCTGAACTGCTCAGGCAGCAAGCTTGCCGTGAACCTTTTCATGCTTTGACGCCCCCATTTGCGATTCAGACGCTGGAACAAGCCTATGCCAGCCAAGAAACCTTTGTGCAACAACAAGCAGCGCAAAGAAACACGCAACTTGGCGGCTACAAAATTGCCATCACCACACCGGCCATGCGAAACTTTGTGGGCTTTGATGATGCAATATCTGGCTGTGTGCTGACGGACACAGTGTTTGCCAGCGGCCACCGCGTACAAGCCGCCGCTTACCAACACTTGATTGTGGAATTTGAATTGGCCTTGCAATTTGGCCACGACCTGCCCGAACGCTCGGACGATTGGGACCAGCACAGTATCTTGCCGTATCTGGAATGCGCTTACCCATCGCTTGAAATAGCCGACGACCGTTTTGCCGACTACGCTTTGTTAAAAAAAGGTTTTTTCAGTTTGGTGGCTGAAAACGCTTGGAACCACGGCGTGGTTTTAGGTTCTGTCATCGCAGCCAAAGACTTTGACACGCTGTGGCAAACCCAAGCCAGCGCTTTCATCAACGACCAAGCCATTGGCCAAGGTCATTGCAGCGATGTGATGGGGCATCCGCTGATCGCCATGGCATGGATAGCCAACCATATGCGCTTGCGGGGGCGACACTTCAAAGCTGGCGACTGGGTCACCACCGGCAGTTGGGTGGCCTCACAGTTTCCGCTGGCTGGTCAAACGCTTCGCTTTGCAATGCCAGGCTTGGCTGAAGTTACTTTGGCGGTTTGTTAAGCACGCCTTCTTGGCGTATGAAGGGACCTCTGGTGCAAGCAATCTGCTGAAAGCTTTTCATGACGGTGCCAAATTCCACGGGCACAAATACACTAGATTGGGTTTTGGTGATCAAACGTGCACCGCTTTGCATTTGCCCTTCATAACCATAGAACTGCAAATATCTGACTTTGTTTTTATCGCAATCAAACTCTAAATGGGTGGTTGCCGACAAAAGCTGGTTGGCAGTGGGACTGCTGTAATTGGTCAGCATCCACACCAAGGCGTTGCGGCCTTTGAGTTGAACCGATGTACGGTCAATCATGACGGCGTGGCCATCAATGTGGCCCATATAGCTCCACGCCGCATTTGCTCCCCCCTGCGCAAGCCCCAAGGCCATACAAAAAACAAGGCGTAGCAAGCGGGGCACGGCTGCTTTGGGAGAAGCGTACTTCAGTGGGACGCCACAGGCAGTGCTGGCGCTTTGGCGAAATCAGCCGGAACCTCGCCCGTCAAGCTTTCCAAAAAGCTGACGATATCGGCGACTTGCGTGTCGCTGAGTTGTTTGCCCAGTTGCAACTGCGCCATGACGCGCACGGCTTGAGGCAAGGTCGCGACGCTGCCATCATGAAAATAAGGCGGTGTCATCGCTACATTGCGCAACTGCGACACCTTGAACATGAAGGCATCGGCTTCGTTTTTGGTGTCTTGAAAGCGTCCTTTGTCATAGCCCTTGAAAGCCTCTTTTTCGGTGCTGCCTGTCAGCAACCAATAGTCTTGGGTGATGCCAAATTTTTGGAAACTTTGGCCGCCCACGGTCACGCCGCTGTGACAACCGGCGCAGCCTGTCTCAATGAAAGTTTTCAGGCCCTGCTTGGCTTGGGCGCTAAGGGCTTTGCTGTCGCCTTTCAAGTAACGGTCAAACGGTGCGGGTGTCAAAAGTGTGCGCTCGAAGGCACCAATAGCAATGCCCCAGTTCTGCACACTCACGGACTTGGCTTGGCCCGGGAAAGCTTTGTCAAACCAAGGCTGATAACCGAGTTGCACCAGTTTTTTCTCGGCTTGCTCGTAAGTGGCATTGCCATAGGCCACAGGGCTGGTCAGCGCCTTGACGGCTTGCTCTTCCACACTGGCGCGGTTGCCGCCGTAGTGCTGGGCTACCAACAAAGATGTGTTGAACACCGTGGGGGCGTTGCGGGGCAGCACCTTGCCGTGGATGCCCATGGACAGGGGCAGGCTGTCGCCACCGTGGTAGGCAGGGTTGTGGCAACTGACACAGCCTTGGCGGCCGTCGCTGGATACGCGGGTTTCGTAAAACAGGGCTTTGCCCAAGGCCACACGCTCTGGCGTGAGCGCGGTGTTTTCTAAGGCAGAGCTATCAGGCAAGGGTTTGAACAAAGCTTTGGCTCTGTCCAACAAAGCTTGGTCGTCGCTGGCTGCACCTACCGAGCCCACGCCCAACAGCGCCAAACTACAGACCGAGGCCGCCGCCGCCGAAGAAATCATCCATGTCAATTTATGCATCTCTTGCCTTCAGGAAAAAACTGATTAGAACAAACCGGTGATATTGCCATGCGCATCGACGTCGATGGCATGGGCGGAGGGCACTTTGGGCAAACCGGGCATGGTCATCACATCGCCACACACCATGACGATGAACTCCGCGCCTGCCGCCAAACGCACTTCACGTATGTTCATGGTGTGGCCAGAGGGCGCACCCAAGAGCTTGGGATCGGTGGAAAACGAATACTGGGTTTTGGCAATGCAAATCGGGTAATGGCCATAGCCCTGCTCTTGCAATTTATCGATTTGTCCACGGATTTTGGCGTCCGCTGAAATGCCTTGTGCGCCGTAAATTTTTTGCGCGACTGTTTGCGCCTTCTCCCACAGCGTGGCGGTTTCGGGGTAGACAAACTGAAACTGGTTAGGTTGTTCGCACAAAGCCACCACCGCATTTGCCAACTCGACCGCACCTGCGCCACCCTCGGCCCAGTGCTTGGCCACCACCACCTGTGCGCCATAGGCGGCACAGGCTTTTTCCAACAAGCTGATTTCTGCTGCCGTGTCTTCGGTGCGGTGGTTGATGGCGACCACGCAAGGCAGGCCGTAATGGTTTTTGATATTGGCCAAGTGACGCTCAAGGTTGACCATGCCTTTTTTCAAGGCGTCTAGGTTTTCAGTGCCCAGCTCTTTCACGCCCACGCCGCCGTGGTATTTCAACGCTCGCACGGTGGCCACCAAGACCACTGCAGAGGGCTGCAAACCCGCTTTGCGGCATTTGATGTCGATGAATTTTTCAGCACCCAAGTCGGCGCCAAAACCGGCTTCGGTGACCACATAGTCGGCCAATTTCATGGCAGTGGCGGTGGCGATCACCGAGTTGCAGCCGTGGGCGATATTGGCAAACGGGCCGCCGTGAATGAAGGCCAGGTTGTTTTCCAAAGTCTGCGCGATATTGGGTGCCAAAGCGTCTTTGAGCAAAGCGGCCATCGCGCCATGCGCTTGCAAATCGCTGGCGAGCACCGGTGCACCCTCGGTGTTGTAGGCCACGACGATACGACCCAGGCGGGTCTTCAAGTCAGCCAAGCTGGTGGCCAAGCAAAAAATCGCCATCACTTCCGAAGCCACCACGATGTCAAAACCATCCTCGCGTGGCACGCTGTTGGCGGTGCCGCCCAAGCCCACCACCATTTGGCGCAAAGCGCGGTCGTTCATGTCCATCACCCGCTTCCAGACAATGCGGCGGGTGTCTATCTTGAGGGTGTTGCCATGGTGAATATGGTTGTCGAGCATGGCCGACAACAGGTTGTGCGCCAAAGCAATCGCACCAAAGTCACCGGTGAAATGAAGGTTGATGTCTTCCATGGGAACGACCTGCGCCATGCCGCCACCGGTGGCGCCGCCCTTCATGCCAAATACCGGGCCCAAGGAAGGTTCGCGCAGGCAAATCAGGCTCTTCTTGCCGATCTTGCACAAGGCGTCGCCCAAGCCCACGGTGGTGGTGGTCTTGCCCTCACCCGCAGGCGTGGGTGAAATGGCGGTCACCAAAATCAGTTTGCTGCCCTTTTTCTCGGGCATGCTGGCAATGTGCTTCAAAGACAGTTTGGCTTTGTGGTGACCATAGGCGTACAAATGGTCGTCGGCAATGTGCATGTGTTGCTTGACCAAATCGGGGATTCGATGGAGGGTGGCGGCTTGGGCGATATCGATGTCACTGCGCATGATGGGCTCTTGAAAAAAGTTGTTTTCCTAAGTTTACAAGCCCCTGTTTGACTTAGCGCAAAATAATTGGGGTCTGACCCCGATTAAATTGTGTAATGGGGATCTGACCCCGATTATTGGAAGATCGATGGAGAAACGAATGAAAAAATACTTGATGGTGCTAGCTTTGTTAGGGGTTTCAGGCGCGTACGCGCAATCTCGCTTGGATGTCGCTTTTGCTTGGAACATCAGCCACCGCTGCTCACCGGTGTCGCCCGAGATTCGCCTCAAAGACATTCCCGCTGGCACCACCACCATTCGGGTCAAGATGACCGACTTAGACCAAAAAGACGATGACCATGGTGGCGGCGAGATCAGCCAAAGCGAGCCTTTTGGCAGCAGCTTCACCATGGCGCCCGGCGCTTTGAAAGCTTACAAAGGGCCCTGCCCTGAAAACTTCACCACCTTGGGACATGAATACCAGTTCAGCGTCACTGCCTTGGACGCTGACGGCAAGCCCTTGGCTGTGGGCAGCGCCAAAGCGCCGTTTTCAGCAAAATTTGTGATCTTGCAGGGCCTGTTAAAAAGCCCTTGAGCCTTGAATATCGACCAGCAAGTCGCTGTAGAGGTCTTTGAATTCAAGGTTACTCAGGACAGGCATGGCAAGGGTAATGGGCATATCGTCTTGAACTCGGTGTTTGGGCCACGGGAGCACATTCAGCCAGCCTTTGTTCACCGCGTATTTCAAACACACCCGCAAACTCAATGTCACTTCCTGTAAGTGGGCCCGAGAAAGGCCTTTGCGCTCTAGCTCACTCGTCAAATGGCGGATACGCATGGCGGTGATGTCGTAGAGCTGGGTGTCCCCGAGCAAGGGTAATAGGTGGTCCTTTAAATGCGCTGCTCGGCGAGTCAATACCGCTTGACTTAAACGCGCGGATTCATGCGCCATGTACAGCTGGGCAAGCTCGTTGAAATTAGCAGGCTCGCTCACGTGCTTAGGCAATGATCATCTCCCGCAGGCTTTCGACCCGCAACATGACGAGTGCAATGTCCGGTTTGGCCATCCCCGCCGCTGTCAACACATCTTTGAGCACATCGGCAACCTCGTCGAAGTGCATCCCGTTGATATGGTACTTGGCATGTGCAGTGTACATATCTCTACCGGTATAGAACTCTGCGGGTTTACCCATGACAAAGGCCACGTATTTCACCGTGTGCTGGGCCAAGTGCTCCATGTCAATGCCCTCGAAGTAAGCCGCCAAATGGTGTCGCGCCATGATTTCATGGTGAAACGCTTTGACCACTTTGGCAATCGTGGGAAGGCCACCGTACTTATCAAACAAGGTATCGAACTCTGGAGGTTTGGGCTGCACGGGCGCTGTTTCAGCTGCCACCGCCTCTGGGGTGCTGGCTTTTTTGCCAAAAGCCGAGCCAAGGCTGTCGTGGAAATCACGGGAACCACATTTCGAACACTTTGATGGTTTTGCTTCCTCAGAAGCTACCCCGCACTTGCTGCAAACTTTGATGGCCATACCCTGCCTTTGGAAAAATTGACAAGATATTACGATAAAAATTACAAAAATGTTGATTTAATGGGTTGTTTTGAAGTAAATCTGTTTCGGCGTGAAATTTGCTTATCCCTTGGCAGTGTCAATATTTCGTTGACTTTAACCGTCACCCAAAGGTGGCAAAGGGGATAAACATGCTGAAAACCATCGCTTTCATAGTCACTTCGACCCTTTTAACCCCCCTTGCCCACGCCGAACACTGGCGCTACTGTGCAGCCAACGCGCCCGAATCTACGCCCTGCAAAGCCTATGTGGCTGCTGCTTTGTCTGGCAATCTCCCCGCTTCTGACAGCGCAGAGGTGCCACGCTATGCCTCAGCCACGCCGGTTTCATTGACGGTCAACCCCCTGCAATCGGGCGACTTGCCCAGTTTTGGCTACACCCCTGCCAGTGCATTGCAGCCCTTTCTTCAAATGACCGCTTCCATCTTGGTGAGATAAGCCCCATGAACACCCATGTCCACTCCGCCACTGTTGGCGTACAAAGTTTTCACATCAACCCTTGGACCTTTTGGCTGATGTTGCAAGTTGCATTCATCGTGACCATCACCATGGTCACGTTGTGGGCCATGCCGCACGACCCGCAAAGCGAGCGTGAGCGCTTGGACATAGAACACACCATAGAAGAGCGAGGCCTGTGGCAACAACTCAATGCACGTCAATGCAATTTGGCCGATGAAAGTGTGCAAGCTTTGCAGCAACAACTCAGCGCTTACAACCTCAATGGACGCAGTCGCGTTCAAGCCGATATTGATCAACTCAAACTCAAGCTCAATGAAGCCCAGGCCATGGTCGACTACGCTGTGCTGCAGGGTTACCCGAACGGCATGATCGTGCGCGAAGAAATCACCAAAGTGAATTTGTATAAAAAGAAAATTGCCGACCTGCGCTGGGAAGACCAGTCGTTCAGCTACGACTTGATCGCGGACCCCGATATGCGCAATTACGCGGTGCAATGCGCCAGCAACGACGGCTTGCTTTCGCAGGCACGCTCGGCACTGGACGACGCCAATGTTCAACACAGTCAGGCCCAACGGCAGCGCACAGTCATTTATTTGCTGGCCTGCCTGAGCTACATCCTGTTGGCGATGGGTAGTTTGGCTGTTCAGCACCGACGTCTTCGAAACCCGTGAATGCACCAACGCCTAGGGCTATTGCTGATTGCTAAACATGAGTACACAAAGATAAAATTTTCCCCTAATGCATGGGGATCACAGTGAAATACTTGCCATTTGTTCGCCGCCATCCAAAACTGATATCTGCCTTTTTGATTGCTGGTCTCATGACCTTGCAGCCCTCTGTTTTTGCCCACACAGGAGCTCAAGCTGATGAAAAAGAAAGCAAAGTGGATTGCCGATCGGTGTTTAACTTCACCTTTCCCAAAATTATCGAGTTCATGTCAGAAATCGATTGCAACCAATTCATCTCCAGCAACAGCGACTGGAACTGGCGCTACCCCAACAGCTACTTTGATAGGCCATTCATTTCGGCTTTCTCACCCCGCACTCGCAAGCCAGAACCGGGCATGCGGTTTTTCAGGCGGATTGCAGCTTATGAGGTTGTGGGTCAAGATATCCAAGATGCCTATGACAATATCTTCAGCAAGGTGAAAAATTTTCCTGACAAGCAACTGCCCAAGCGTTTGATCCGCATGGACACGGTCAACGACATCAAAGATGAAACCCATATTTGGTTTGGTTTCTCCAGCGAAGACAAAGGCTGGGCTGTGGTGTGTGCACCTGAATGTGCGCCTGAGTATCTTTTTTTAATCGAGAAGAGATAAAAAAAGCACCTTCCTTTCGGAAGGTGCTGGCCTGACTTCAGTCAGATCAATGTCAATACAAAACCATGGGGTTCCCAGGCGAGCCTGTCGCACCAATGATCTTCAAAGGGGCCCAAATAAAGGCGCCTTCCTTGACACCAGCGTTGAGCAAGCTCTCTGTGTCCACGTTTTCCAAATTCCAAATGCCGCGGCGAGTTTGCATATCGGTGTGGCAGGGAACGGCATAGCCCATTTCTTCATTGCCAGGCTGCGCATCGTTGGCAGAGGTGTCGCCCATGGTCAGTGCAATATCGCGGCTGGCCAAATAGGTACAAGCGCTCATACCAAAGCCAGGCTCGCCTTCTGCAAAAAGCGCACGTGCTGCAGCGCGTTGTTCAGAGCTCATCTTTTTGAATTTAGAAGCACCCCATGAATTGCCTTGGCCAGTGTGCAAAGCGACGCAGTCGCCAGGGCCAATTTCTTTGAGGCCTTGCGCTTTGACAATGGCTTTGACATCATCGGCTGTGACAATGCCGATGTCGCCAGGTTGTTTGGGAACCGGCAACATTTCAGCAGCGGCAGACAGCTTGCCCTGAGATTTACGGTAAGCCACCGCATCCAAGACCACCAGCCGGCACACAAATCCAAACTCTGCAATGTGATCAACGCCATGGGGACCCATGCCAACCACTTGGTCTCCAGCGCCACGCTCATAAGCGTCCCAGCTGATGATGCCGTTGTAGCCCATGGGGCCTTTGGAGGTGTTCACATAAATGTGGCCAGGACCATCAAACTGGGTTTGAATTTGGCCAATGGGCGTCGTTACCAACTCATCGTGGTAGACCAAGGCGTTTTTTCCGAAAGGGCCGCCGGTAGGTGTGCCAGGAATCCACATATTCCATTTACGAGGACCAAATCCAGGCGCTTCTGAGTGGTAATGTTTACCAATGGTGACAGATTTGTTTTGTTTGATGGTACTTAAAGCACGGGCAATATTGGCTGAATTTTTGGTGTGGTTGGCACTTCCAATTCGGTCATCTGCGCCCCATTTGGAGGGCGCCCATGTGAGAGCCGCATCGTCAATCGGTCCTTTGAGTGCATGGTGCTGGGTACCTTCTTGCGCGAAGGCAAGTCCCATGATCATCGAAGCAGATACTGAAAGCAAAAACTTTAACTTCATACCGTTCTCCTTTAAAAATTGAACACCCCATGGGTTCAACCTGCAGAATAAGGAAGAATTCCCAAAATGAACAGTGATAAATCTCTGTTTTATTTAGGGGTATTCCATTAAAGACTCAGAAGTTAAGGGTGCGCTTGTCCACCGCCAAAGCCGCTTCCTTAGTGGCTTCGCTCAAAGACGGGTGGGCATGGCAAATGCGGGCGATGTCTTCGGCACTGGCTTTGAATTCCATGGCCACCACCGCTTCAGCAATCAACTCCGACACCTGCGGCCCGACCATGTGGACACCCAAGATTTCGTCGGTTGTGGCGTCTGCCAAGAACTTCACCATGCCAGTGGTGTCGCCCAAGGCGCGGGCACGGCCATTGGCCAAGAACGGGAAGGTGCCAGCCTTGTATGCCACGCCATCAGCCTTGAGCTGCTGCTCGGTGCGGCCCACCCAAGCGATCTCGGGGCTGGTGTAAATCACCCAAGGGATGGTGTTGAAGTTGACATGGCCATGCTGACCAGCGATGCGCTCAGCCACCGCCACGCCCTCTTCCTCGGCTTTGTGGGCCAGCATGGGGCCACGCACCACGTCCCCTACCGCCCACACACCAGGCAAGTTGGTTTTGCAGTCGGCGTCCACCACGATGGCCCCGCGCTCG
>CALPPP020000030.1 GCA_943325485.2 Rickettsia typhi | reverse complement strand
CACACCGCATGGTGCGTGGGGTATTCGCGGCGCAGGCTTTGCAGCATATTGACCATGCCACGAATCGCGCCCGTGGCTTGGCTGGCAGGGTCGTTGCGGTCCACCCGCAAATCGGGCATGGCATGAAAAGCGCGGTACAAATAGCTGGAACCGTCAACCAGCAACAGGGTGGGTGTGTCTTGCATGGGAAGGATTGTGCCTACAATCTCCGGTCTCTTTCCAGTAGCCGCTCAACTTAATCCACCATGGCCGTTTTCACCGAAGTTTCTGAGCAGCAAGCCCGCGATTTATTGGCAGATCTTTCTCTTGGCGAGTTGATCTCGTTGGAAGGCATCAGCAGCGGCATTGAAAACACCAATTATTTTTTGACCACCAACCAAGGCGAGTACGTTCTGACCTTGTTTGAGCGACTCAATCGCGAGCAACTGCCTTTTTATTTGTATCTGATGAAGCATCTGGCCGACCAAGGCATCGCTGTGCCCGCACCGCAAGCCAATGCCCAAGGTGATATCTTGCTCAGCGTCGCAGGCAAACCAGCCGCTGTTGTCAATCGTTTGGAAGGTAGCTCGCAGTTAGAGCCCAGCCCTGCGCATTGCCATGCCATGGGCACAACCCTGGCACATATGCACCTGACTGCCCGCAGCTATGAAAACCAACAACCCAATTTGCGAGGCCTGTCGTGGTGGAACCAAACCGTTCCAGACATCTTGCCATTCCTGAACAAAGCGCAAGCAACCATCTTGCAGCATGAGCTGGCTTTTCAAAACCATGTTCAATCCTCTTTTGCCTACACGGCTTTGCCTAAAGGCGCAGTCCATGCCGATGCCTTCCGTAACAATGTGATGTTTGTTGACGATCAGTTAAGCGGTGTATTTGATTTTTATTTCGCCGGCGTCGACAGTTGGTTGTTCGACTTGGGCGTGTGCCTGAACGACTGGTGTATCGATTTAGCAAGCGGTGCGTTTCACCCAGAACATTTGACTGCCATGCTGCAGGGCTATGAATCGGTTCGACCTTTGTCAGCTGCTGAGAGAGCGCTTTTCAATCCCATGCTGCGTGCTGCAGCATTGCGTTTTTGGATTTCCCGTCTGTGGGATTTTCATTTGCCCCGAGAGGCCAGCCTGCTGCAAGCCCATGACCCTGGGCATTTTGAACGCGTACTTCTCGCTCGTTTGCACAACCCTGTCACACTCTGACCCATGAAGCTTCAAATTGTTACTGCACGTACTGGCGTGGCTTGGGTCAAAGAGGGCATTCGCACTTTTTGGCGCCAACCCCTGGCCCTGAGTGGTTTGTTTTTTGTTTTTCTAGGGCTTATATCTCTGACCTCGTTGCTTCCCTATGTCGGGGCCTTTGCCGGCTTGATCCTTTTGCCCACGATGTCGCTGGGTTTGATGGCAGCGTCGCGTGAAGCCGTGCTCGGTAAATTCCCCATGCCTTCAGTATTGTTCATAGGATTTCGTGAAGGTCCTCTTCAGTCCCAACGCATGCTGGTGATTGGCTTTTGCTATGCCATGTTGTTTTGCGTGATGTTGGCTTTGTCTTCTTTGCTCGATGGGGGTGAATTTGCCCGCATGTATTTATTGGGTGGCGAAATCAATGAAACCATCGCCACTGACAGCCGTTTTCAAGACGCAGTGATGTTGTCACTGCTGCTGTATTTGCCACTATCGGCTTTGTTCTGGCATGCCCCTGCGCTGATTCATTGGCATAAACAGCCTGTTGCGAAAAGCCTGTTTTTTAGCATCGTGGCGTGTATCAGCAACTGGCGTGCTTTTGCGCTGTTTGGCTTGACTTGGGCCTTGATATTTGTCACCACCAGCTTGATCTTGAGCATTATCAGCATGCTGACGGACGATGGTCAACTCACTTTGATGCTGTTATTGCCCGCCATGTTGATGATGTCGGCGATGTTTTTCACGTCTTGCTACTTCAGTTTCAGAGACTGTTTTGTCAGCGAACCTGTGCTGGCTTAAACCTGCGTCAACTTGGCCACCGACAAGGCCAACCACTTCACGCCATGCCGCGCAAATTTCACCTGTGCACGCGCATCTTCTCCCAGACCCTCGACGGAGACCACAGCGCCCTCGCCAAATTTGGTATGAAACACTTGCAAGCCAGCACGTACCCACGCATTGGGGCCACTGGCCTGCGCCGCTGCTCGCTGTGGCACTGCTGGTGGGGTGGCCGTGTAGAAGCCTGCACGTTGGTTGTCGGACTGGCCAAAGCTTGCAGGCCTTGAACCCCACATCGCAGGAGCCAAACCTGTTTGTGGCGTTAACCACTTGAGCGTGTGCTCAGGCATCTCTTCAAAGAAACGGCTCTTGATGTTGTAGCGGGTTTGGCCATGCAGCATGCGGGTTTGCGAGTGGCTAAGGTAAAGCCGCTTGCGAGCACGGGTGATGGCCACATACATGAGGCGACGTTCTTCTTCCAGCCCCTCAAAGTCACTCATGGCGTTTTCATGGGGGAACAAACCTTCTTCCAAACCCGTGATGAACACACAATCAAACTCCAAGCCCTTGGCCGCATGTACCGTCATCAACTGCACCGCGTCTTGGCCAGCCTGCGCTTGGTTGTCGCCTGACTCCAAGGCGGCATGGGTTAAAAACGCCACCAAAGGCGACAAGGTTTCGCCGGTTTCATCGTTGGGGGTACTGACCTCACCGCGTGCAGCTTGCGCGGCCGCAAAATCCACTTGACTTTGCATGGCTTCGTCCACTGGCAAAGCCACCGCATCTTTACCAAAGCCTTCTTGGGTGACAAAGCTTTCTGCCGCGTTGACCAACTCTTGCAAGTTCTCCACCCTGTCCGCGCCTTCGCGCTCAGCTTGGTAATGCTCAATCAATTTGCTGTGGTCTAACACCAACTCGATGATTTGCCGCAGTGTTTGCCCCTGCGTTTGCTCACGCAGCACATCGATCTTGGCAACAAAGGCTGCCAAATTGGCGCCCGCTTTGCCAGCGATGGTACTGACCGCATCATGCAAGGCACAACCAGTGGCACGCGCAGCGTCTTGCAATTGCTCGATGCTGCGTGCACCTATGCCACGTGGCGGGAAATTCACCACCCGCAAAAAGCTGGTGTCGTCACGCGGGTTTTCTAGCAAGCGCAAATACGCCAAAGCATGTTTGATTTCAGCCCGCTCGAAAAACCGCAAACCACCATACACACGGTAAGGCATGGCAGCATTGAAAAGCGCCGTCTCAATCACACGGCTTTGGGCATTGCTGCGGTAAAGCACCGCCACTTCACTGCGTGTAGCCACCCCTTTGCTACCGTCCCCGTCGCGACCATCGCGCAACAGTTGTTTGATTTCATCCACCATCCAGTGCGCCTCAGCCAAGTCGCCCGTGGACTCCATCACCCTAACCAACTCACCCGCACCTTGGGTGGTGTGCAGATTTTTTCCTAAGCGGGTTTTGTTGTGTTTGATGAGTTCATTGGCGGTATCCAAAATATGGCTATGGCTGCGGTAGTTTTGCTCGAGTTTGATTTGGTGTTGGACCGCATACTCGCGCACAAAGTCAGTCATATTGCCCACCCGTGCACCGCGAAAAGCATAAATACTTTGATCGTCATCTCCCACCGCCAAAACGGCGCTGTGTGGGCCAGTGAGCAATTTGATCCAAGCGTATTGAAGTCGGTTGGTGTCTTGAAACTCATCAATCAATATATGCGTGAAGCGCTGTTGGTAATGCTCTCTTAAAGCATCGTTGTCACGCAATAGCTCATAACTGCGCAACATCAACTCGCCAAAGTCAACCACCCCTTCTCGCTGGCACTGGTCTTCATACAGTTGGTAGATCTCCACCTTTTGGCGCGTCTCTGCATCGCGCACTTGCACGTCCTTGGGACGCTGACCGTCTTCTTTGCAACCAGCAATAAACCACTGCAACTGCTTGGGTGGAAAGCGCTCATCATCAATATTGTGCTGCTTGACCAATCGCTTGACCGCTGACAACTGGTCTTGGGTATCCAAAATTTGAAACGATTGAGGCAAGTTGGCTAATTTCCAATGTGCTCGCAAAAAACGGTTGCATAAGCCGTGGAAAGTGCCAATCCACATGCCACGCACATTGACTGGCAACATGGCGCTCAATCGCGTCAACATCTCTTTGGCGGCCTTGTTGGTGAAGGTCACCGCCATCAAACTGCCGGCACTGGCTTGACGGGTTTGCAATAGCCAAGCAATGCGGGTGGTCAACACACGGGTTTTGCCCGAACCAGCACCTGCCAGTATGAGGGCGTGCTGGGCAGGCAAGGTGACAGCTGCCAATTGCTCATCATTCAAACCCTGCAGCAAAGGACTGTTTAAAGAGTGCGCAATACCGGCGCGAGAAGGGTCGGAGGAAAGCATGGCTTGATTGTAGGCAGGCCCATGTTTGGATTCTGCGTAAAATCAATCACCGAGCCCAAGTTTCTTGTCGCTCGGTTTTTTTATGTCTGGAGCCTTGGCGATGGAAATTTTTGATTACGACAATATTCTCTTGCTCCCGCGCAAATGCCGGGTGCAAAGCCGCTCAGAATGCGACACATCGGTCACCTTAGGCCAACGCAGCTTTCGCTTGCCCGTGGTGCCTGCCAATATGAAAACGGTGGTGAATGAAAGTATTTGCGAATGGTTGGCCAAGAGCGGGTATTTTTATGTGATGCACCGCTTCGATTTGGACAATGTGCAGTTTGTGAAAGATTGCAAAGCCAAAAATATGTTTGCCTCTGTCTCTCTTGGCGTCAAACAGGCAGATTACGACACCGTGGCGCAGTTGTTGGCTCTGGGCTTGGTGCCCGACTACATCACCATCGATATTGCCCATGGCCACTCGGACAATGTGCAACGCATGATTGCACATCTGAAAGAAAAAATGCCTGCAGCTTTTGTGATTGCAGGCAATGTGGGTACCCCCGAGGCCATCATCGATTTGGAAACCTGGGGCGCAGATGCCACCAAGGTGGGCATTGGCCCTGGCAAGGTGTGCATCACCAAACTCAAAACCGGCTTTGGCACAGGTGGCTGGCAGTTATCGGCACTGAAGTGGTGTGCAAGGGTTGCCACCAAGCCCATCATTGCGGATGGCGGTATTCGCGAACACGGTGATATTGCCAAAAGCATCCGCTTTGGTGCCTCCATGGTGATGATCGGCTCCATGCTTGCAGGTCACGAAGAAAGTCCCGGGCAAACAGTGGAAGTCGATGGCAAGTTGTACAAAGAGTATTACGGCTCAGCGTCGGACTTCAACAAGGGTGAATACAAGCATGTGGAAGGCAAGCGCATCTTGGAGCCCATCAAAGGCCGACTCCAAGACACCATGCGCGAAATGCAAGAAGACTTGCAAAGCTCGGTTTCTTACGCGGGTGGCACCAAGCTGATGGATATCCGCAAAGTGAACTATGTGATTTTGGGTGGTGCCAATGACGGCGAACACCTGCTGATGTAAGCTCGATACCATGACCCTGCTCAAAGCCCCTGAACTTCTCCTGCCAGCCGGTTCCCTGGACAAAATGCGTGCCGCTTACGACTTTGGTGCGGATGCGGTGTACGCGGGTCAACCGCGCTATTCCCTACGTGCACGTAACAATGAATTCCGCTTAGAGCAAATTGGCATAGGCATAGCCGAAGCGCATGCGCGGGGCAAGAAGTTTTTCGTCACCAGCAACCTGCTGCCACACAACGACAAGGTGCGCACCTATATGCGTGATATTGAGCCCGTCATCGCCATGAAGCCCGATGGTCTGATCATGGCCGACCCTGGCCTCATCATGATGGTGCGAGAAAAGTGGCCCGAGGTGCCCATTCATTTGTCGGTACAAGCCAACACAGTGAATTGGTCCGCGGTGAAGTTTTGGCAAAAGGTAGGCGTCACGCGCATCATCTTGTCACGTGAACTCAGCTTGGACGAGATTGAAAAAATCCGCCAAGAATGTCCCGATATGGAGCTTGAAGTATTTGTGCATGGCGCTTTGTGCATTGCCTACTCGGGGCGTTGTTTGTTGTCGGGTTATTTCAATCGGCGTGACCCTAACCAAGGCACTTGCACCAATGCCTGTCGTTGGAGCTACAGCACCCAAGCCAGCACCACCAACCCCAACACCGGCGAAGCCATGGCGATTCCCATGGAAGCTGACTTTGATTTTGCCAAGTCGCAACAAGAAGCCGAGCAAAGTTTCTCTGCTTGTGGCGATGGTGTGCGTCACCCTGCAGCGGACAACATTTATTTACTGGAAGACAAAGGTCGTCCTGGCCAACTCATGCCCATCATGGAAGATGAGCACGGCACCTACATCATGAACAGCAAAGATTTGCGTGCGGTGGAGTATGTCGAGCGCCTTGCCCAAATTGGTGTCGATTCCCTGAAGATTGAAGGCCGTACCAAGAGCTTGTATTACGTCAGTCGTACTGCACAGGTGTACCGCCGCGCCATTGACGATGCGGTGGCTGGCAGGCCTTTCAACCCCGAACTCATCACCGAGCTCGATGGTTTAGCGAACCGGGGCTACACCGCTGGCTTGCTTGATCGCCGCCCCGCCAACGACTACCAAAACTATGAAACCGGTCACTCGGTGGGTCACCGCAGCCAGTTTGTGGGTGAAGTACGTGGCGTGGCCGATGGCTGGGCTGAAATCGAAACCAAGAACAAATTCGCCGTGGGTGACCGTATTGAAATCATTCACCCCAGTGGCAACCGCATCGTCACACTAGAACAGATGAAAGACAAAAACGGTACTGCTATCGAAGTGGCTGCTGGCAGCCCCACGCATGTCTGGATCCCCATGGAAGGTCCAGCTGACGGCGGTTTATTGGCGCGTCTTTTGTAAACATCTTCGTTCAACTATCAGGGAGCCACCTATGTCCAACCATGTCACCGCTACCCTGATTCGCAACGGCCGCGTGATCACCGCAGTCGATGACTATGTGGCTGATGTGCTTTTGAAAGATGGCATTGTTCACACCATCGGTCAACACTTAGAGGTAGGCGACGATGTTCAGGTGGTGGATGCAACAGGCCTGTATGTATTACCCGGTGGCGTGGACACCCATGTGCACATGGAAAACGTGGTGGGTCCCACCATGACTTGCGACACCTTTGCCAGTGGCACCAAAGCCGCGGCCTTTGGTGGTACCACTACGGTGGTCGACTTTGCGCTGCAAACTGCCGAGGACTCGCCCTTGGGCGCGATTGCCCGCGCACAACGCAGCGCTGAATCCCAAGTGAATATCGACTATGGCTTGCATGTCATCGTTACGCGCGTAGATGAACAGGTGTTGAAAGATGTTCGCTACGCCATGCACCATGAAGGTGTGAGCAGTTTCAAAATGTTCATGGCCTACCCTGGCGTGATGATGGCCGACGATGCAGCGATTTTTCGCATGCTGCGCCAAGTAGGGGCAGATGGTGGTATGTTGGCCTTGCACGCGGAAAACGGCACGGTCATTGACTTGCTTATCAAAGAAGCCTTGGCTGCAGGTCACACCTCACCGCGTTACCACGAGATGACCCGACCCGCCATCATGGAAGGGGAAGCCACCCACCGTGGTATTCGCTTGGCAGAGTTGGCAGAAGCACCTATTTATTTTGTGCATGTGTCCAGCAACCAAGCCTTGAAACACATTGTGCAAGCGCGTGCCGAAGGCATTCCGGTGTTTGCCGAAACCTGTCCGCATTACCTGCTGTTCGATAAGTCGGTCTACAGCAGCGACGATTTTGAAATCGCCAAGTATGTGATGACACCGCCCTTGCGCACCAACGAAGACCAAAAGCATTTGTGGCGAGCGCTGCGTTATGACGATTTACAAGTGATCGCCACTGACCACTGTCCTTTTTGTATGAAGGAAGGCCACTTGGGCTACCAGAAACAAAAATCCATGGGTAAGGATGATTTCTCCATGATCCCCAACGGCGCCCCTGGCATCGAAACCCGCTTGGTGAGTTTGTTTGATATCGGTGTGATGAAGGGTAAGTTTTCGCTCAACCGCTTTGTCGAACTCACCGCCACTTCTCCCGCCAAACTGTTTGGCTTGTTCCCCAAAAAAGGCACGATTGCAGTAGGCAGCGATGCCGATGTGGTGTTGTTCAATCCCGCTGTACAACAAACCATTCGAGCCCAAGATTTACACAGCAACGTGGACTACACACTGCTGGAGGGTCGTACCTTGCAAGGGCGGGTCGAAAAAGTTTTTCTGCGCGGCAATTTGATTGTGGATGGCAAGGAATGGAAGGGCCGCGAAGGCATGGGGCGCTTTGTGCCGCGTGGTCAGGTTCAGGGGTTTTGATGAGCGTGTCAGGTCTTCAGGTTCTCTTGGCAGGTCAGCCCGTTTCAGTGGAGCCGCTCACCACTGAGGCCTTCAAACCGTTTGGCGATGTCATCGAGGCAAGCGACAGCACTCATCATTTCAGCATCAACCAAGGCTTTGCCGAACGGTTTCACAGGCTCGCTCATGTGGATGTGACCCAAGACGGCGGCCAACCCACCATCAGCATCTTCATAGCAAAAGCGCGGCCTCTGCCCTTGCAACTGAACCTGCTGGAAAAACACCCGTTTGGCTCACAGGCCTTCATGCCCTTATCTGGCCATGCTTACTTGGTGGTGGTGGCCTTGGGTGGCGATACCCCAGACATGTCCACACTGAAGTGCTTCTCAGCCACTGCGCAACAAGGCGTGAATTACGCCAAAGGCACTTGGCACCATCCCTTGCTGGCACTGCAGGATGGTGATTTTTTGGTGGTGGACCGTACTGGGCCTGTGGGTGAAGTGAATTGTGTGGAGTTCAGGTTGGAAGCCTCCAAGGCCTTTAGTTCGACTACAGGCTAAAAAACGTCTTTCTTATTGGTAACTGCGGCACTTATTCATGTGCCCACCGATCACACCATACAAACTCAAAAACAGATAACATACATTACTTATATACATCACTCTGAGGTTTCCATATGGCGCTCCCGTCCGAATTGGCCAGAACCCAAATCTATTTGACCGCGCAACAGCAACAGCAGTTGAGCCTGCTGGCCAAACAACAAGGCTGTAGCAGCAGCGCCTTGATCCGCTCTGCGATTGACGATTTTTTACAAATCCATCAACCCGAAAATCGACTGGCCAAGCGTTTAGGCACGGCAGGTCGTTGGGATTCCACTGTTGAGCGACCTTCCTTGGAGCGACTTCGATCTGAGGAGCGTTCTTTTTGAGCAAAGTCAACCATCCATTGGTCGATACCGATGTTTGGATTGACTTTTTGCGCGGCGAACCACAAGCCTTGTCATTTGTGAGGCAACTGCCCAACGAGGTAGCCATCAGCAGCATCAGCGTGGCCGAGTTGTATGCAGGCGTTAGAGATGGCTCGGAAAGTCAAGCCTTGTCGGACCTGCTGGACACCTTAGAGGTGATTGAACTCCATCGAGACATCGCCCAAATTGGCGGTCTGATTCGTCGTGACATGGGTAAGTCTCACGGCCTAGGCTTGAACGATGCGCTGATTGCGGCCACCGTACTGCAAAGACATGTCTGTCTTTACACCTTGAATGTCAAACATTACCCAAGCCTTGGTAAAAACCAAGTGCAACAAGCTTACCGAAAAGCTTAGGCCGTCACGCCTTTGGCTGTATCTACATACTCGTCGATCTGATCGAAATTCAAGTACTTGTAAATCTTGCTGCCATCGGCGTTGATCACGCCCATGTCGGCCAAGTACTCGGCTTGGGTGGGAATGCGCCCAAGCTTGGAGCAAATCGCTGACAACTCGGCCGAGCCCAAATACACGTTGGTGTTTTTGCCCAAGCGGTTGGGGAAGTTGCGGGTGCTGGTGGACATCACCGTCGCGCCCTCTTTCACCTGCGCTTGGTTGCCCATGCACAGGCTGCAGCCGGGCATTTCCATGCGCGCGCCGGCATTGCCAAACACACCGTAATGGCCTTCTTCGGTGAGTTGCTGTGCATCCATTTTGGTGGGTGGCGCCATCCACAATTTCACCGGTATATCGCGCTTACCCTCTAACAATTTGGATGCGGCGCGGAAGTGACCGATATTGGTCATGCACGAACCAATGAACACCT
>CALPPP020000029.1 GCA_943325485.2 Rickettsia typhi | reverse complement strand
GTTGGCAGAGTCTCGCGAAGCCATGAACACCATTCGTGCCTTTGCGTCATCTGAAGCCCATGTGATTTACGGCACAGCCTATGACGAATCGCTGGGTGACCAAATCCGCGTCACAGTGGTGGCCACAGGTTTGGCACATGCAGGTAAACGCATCGCACCTCCCCTGACTGTCATACAACGCACGGGCACTGACAACGTAGGCTATGCCCCACAAGCCATCATGCCTAGCAGCACCATGACTGAGAACAGTCCAATGGCCGGCAACACTGCAAGCGCAATAACATCGGCCGATTACGGCAATGTCAATGTGCCCAGCGTGTGGCGAACACGTGACCGCACACAAGCTGCGGCCAAAGTGGATGCCATGTCCTCAGGTGGAATGGATAACTACGAAATTCCGGCATTCTTGCGCAAACAAGCTGATTAAAATCCGAGGCGTGCTTAAACAAAGAACTCTGCAAACCCTTACCCGCGCGGTTGGTGTTGGCCTGCACAGTGGCCAACGGGTAGAACTGTGTCTGCGCCCCGCTCCCCCCGACACAGGGGTGGTTTTCAGACGCATCGATTTGAGTCATCCGGTCGAAATACCGGTCTCAGCGACTGCTGTGACCGACACGCGTTTGGCCTCCACCATTTCTGCCCAAGGTGTGAAGGTGCTGACCGTCGAGCATCTGATGTCAGCGTGTTCGGGGCTTGGTATCGACAACTTGTATGTGGATATCACGGCGGAAGAAGTACCTATCCTCGATGGCTCGTCTGCCTCTTTTGTATTTCTTTTGCAAAGTGCAGGCATTGTGTTGCAAGACGCGCCCAAACGCTTCATCCGTGTACTCAGCGAAGTATCGGTCATGGAGGGTGAGGCAGAGCATCGTAAATGGGCCAAACTCTCGCCCTACCACGGCTACAAACTCAGCTTTGAAATTGACTTTCAACACCCAGCAGTGGATGCCACGGGTCAACGGGTTGAATTTGACACGGAAACCGGCAGTTACGTCAAAGACATTGCTCGTGCTCGCACTTTTGGTTTTTCAAAAGACATTGAGCACATGCGAGCCAATGGCTTGGCTTTGGGCGGTGGTTTAGACAACGCCATCGTCATGGATGATTACAAAGTGCTCAATAGCGACGGCTTACGCTACGACGATGAATTTGTAAAACACAAAATACTCGATGCTATGGGTGACTTGTATCTCTTAGGACGTCCATTGCTGGCGTCCTACAGCGCGTTTCGCTCAGGACACGCCATGAATAACCGCTTGCTGCGCGAGTTGCTCAGCCAACCCCAAGCCTATGAAATCGTCAGCTTCGAGGACGAGCGGCGTGCTCCACGCGGTCTTGCCCAACTCGCGCCTGCTTGGTAGCTTCAGTACCTCATTTACGGATGATTGCACTTTGACGCGCATGCGCATGCGTGATCGCCAAGCCCAAAGCATCGGCTGCATCGGGTCCTGGTAAAGCCGGCAACTTCAGCAAACGCTTCACCATCTCTTGCACCTGCGCTTTGGCAGCTTTGCCATGTCCAGCAATGGCTTTTTTCATTTGCAATGCGGTGTACTCAGCAACTGGTAAATCTTGTTGCACCAACGAGGTTAAGCAAGCACCTCTGGCCTGACCGAGTAAAAGGCTGGCTTGCGGATTCATATTGACAAACACAATTTCAACCGCTGTTTCCTGTGGACCATAGCGCTCAACCACTTGCGCAATGCCTTTGAAAATCACATTCAAGCGGGCAGGTAAATCGTCGCGCGGCAAATGTGTGGTGGTGATGGTGCCGCTGGCCACATAGTGCAATTGGTAGCCTGTGCTGTCAATCACGCCAAATCCGACGCATTGCAAGCCCGGGTCTATGCCCAAAATGCGAACCACCTCTGTCATGGCAATGCCACCTGGGGCATTCGAGCCAAAATCGTAGCGGCACGGTCATTCAAATAAGGTGAACGCGGAAATTTTTCATAGTATTTGGGGCGAGGCAACATGACTGCCAGCCGCGCTGCCTCTGCAGCACTCAATTGACCCACAGAGCGGCCATAGTAATGTCGGGCCGCCGCTTCGATACCAAAAATACCTTCCCCCCACTCGACGCTGTTGAGATAGATGTCTAAGATGCGCTGCTTGCTTAAGCATTGCTCCAAGACGAGCGTCAAGACCAATTCTTGGGCCTTGCGAAAGAAAGTTCTCTCGCCACTCAGAAAGAGGTTTTTTGCTAACTGCTGTGTGATGGTGGAGCCACCCACCACTTTAGGGGTTTGATTTTTAGCTTGCGCTTTGGCCTCAGCCCGAGCATTTTTACTCCAAGCACGCTCAAGCGCCTCCCACTGGACACCTGTATGTGACGCAAAAATATCATCCTCAGAAGCAATGACGGCACGCTGAATATGGACTGGCAGTTTCGGGCGTTCCACCCATTTCTGTGACCAACGAACAGCGGAGTACTTGAGACTGATACGACCCAATTCAGACCTTTGAAAAGCGGTGGAGCCTGGGTCCACATAGCGCATCATCGCAATGCGTGCGACAAAAAAAACCTGCAAACCCAAAGCGCACCAAAAGAAAAAGACAAGCCATCGCAAACCTGCAAGTAAAAGTGGATGGCGGCGATGCGAAGGCAAAGTCATTCGCCTTGTAAAGTGGTTTGTAAAGTGTTGTTATGGTCAAAACTAAAGCGCGTAACCAAGGCGAGCTGGTCCATTTCTCGCCGCATTGCGTCGCTAAAGGCACCATAGGGGCCAGCATTGCGCACAATCTGTTTGGCATGAAAGTCAAGCAAAGGGTTGCCCGAGCCTTGTGAAATATCCGCTGAGATGACTTGGCCGCGCGTGTCAATCGTGATGACCATGATCAGCGAGCCATAAAGCTTTTGGCCTTGTGACTGTGGGAAATCCAAGGTTCCTTTTGCCTCGATTTTGCGCCTAAGCAAGTCGTAGTAACGAGCAAAAGAAGCCTCTTGTGTGCTGGGGCTGACATAACGTTTGCGAGGCCGTGCGTTTTCTTCTTGTATGCGTTTTTCAATTTGAGCCAGCAAGTTGATAAGTTGCTGGCGTTGCCGCTCAATCGCAGGATCTTTGTTGGTGTTGTGCGAGGCATTGAGTTTGGCTAAAGTTTGTTTGGTGCGGGTCAGCAATTCAGCTTGTTCGCGTTCCTTTTCAGCAATTTTTTGCTGAACTTGGTTGTCAGCTTGACCAGAGCGGGTCGTCGGTGAATTGATCAATGGTGAAGTTGATCTGTCATTCGTGGTTTCGCCACCGCCGGCCAAATTGGTTTGAGCAATTGCCTTGGGCTTGGCTGGGGCTTTTTCATCCGACTCGGTATTGACCAAAATCACTTCTAAGCCAGGGTCTCGCACCAAACGGTCAATATCCTCAGGCGGGCTCAGTCTGACGGCGAGCACAACCGCATGAACAGCCAGCGAAATGCCCAGGGCCAAGGGCAAAAGTCTGTCAGCATGGAAAAAGGCAACAAGCATCTGCTTCGTTCAAAAAATGGTTAACCCGATGCACCCGAAGGCGCAGTTTGAGTTTCATCTGCATCATTTAAGTCAACGGCAATGGCGAGTGGGCCAGCAGCCATCTCTTCATCTTCTTCGGTGGGTGTGAGTTCTTGGGTCTGCATCAAAGACTCAATGAATTGAGCATGGATGTCCAAGGCTATCAAATCCATAGCCCCAAGACGAACCCGTACCCGACTGCCTCTTTCAAGCGCTGGCGAACCCATGACCGAAAAAACCAAAGGTAAATGGTCTGCGCGGGCCAGTGCAGGTTCGCCGGGAAAAGATTTGATGACGGTCGCATCAAGTTCACTCAGCGCGTTTTGGCGCAAATATTGCAAAGTCCAAAACCGCTCCATGCTGGCTTGGTGGCTGTTGTAGGCGCTGTAGGCAGATTCAAAAGCGGTGATGATGCCAAACAGTTCTGCATCCTTGGGTTTGAAGGGGGCCGCCAGTGCGGCGGTTGCACCATGTCGCACGCTGGCAATCAGTTGCCATTGGTTGACCAGATCCGTGTAGCGGCGTAGCGGCGAGGTGCTCCATGCGTAGCTAGGCACACCGATGCCCGCATGGGGTAAGGCCTTGGTACCCATTCGGACTTTGATGCCAGGCGCCAATGAAGCTTGGCTGCGATAAATGGCTGGCACGCCCAAACTGGCCAGCCATTGGCCCCATGTACTGTTGGCCAAAATCATGGCTTCGGCCACGATGAGGTCAAGCGGGGATCCGCGTGTGCGAACACTGATGTGTACAGTCTCATGTCCAGTCGGGCCAGTGTCTGTTACCTCTGCCAAGCGAAAGTTGTAATCTGGGCGGTTGAATGTTTCTGGTTTGCCACGAATGACTTCGCGCGCTGCCTTCAGATGTTTTGCCAAACGGTACAAGAAGGCCAATTCGGCATGGGGCATGGCAACCGCGGTTGTGGTTTGCACATTGGCGGTCTCCGTGCAAAGCCAGCTTTCGGTGACCAACGTGTCGAGTTGGTCGTGTCGCATATTGGCTTGGATAGGAACCAACTCTAGGCGAGTTTCGGTATTGAGCACAGACAAGGTTTGTGCATCCAAGCTGACATACAAGGACAAGGCTGGACAGTTACGTCCTTCTTGCAAAGTGTAGGCCTGCACCACACTGTCAGGCAGCATGGTAATTTTGTGGCCTGGCATGTACACCGTCGATAAACGGACACGGCCACACATATCTATGGCATCCCCAGGCTTGAGCGCCAAAGCCGGTGCAGCAATATGGATGCCCACAGTGATGCAGTCGCTGCCCAAACCTTGAACCGATAAAGCGTCATCAATTTCGGTGGTTTGAGAGTCATCAATGGAGTAAGCCTTGAGATTGGCCAGTGGAAGTTCCGCTGTGATGGCGGGCGCTTGAAGCGAAGGAAAGGCCGTCCCTTTGGGGAAATGCTCAAACAAAAAACGCTGCCAGTGAAAGTCGTAGGCTGAGCGTATGGCCCCCGCTTTTTGCAGCAACACCAAAGGCGCGGTTTGGCTTTGTTTAGCAGCCTCCACCACGGCTTTGTACTCTGGGGCATTTTTATCAGGCTTGAAGAGAATCTTGAACAGTTGCGCCTGCACTGGGGGAGGACAGCGGCCATGCATGAGTTCTTGAGCCCAATCTGCGATTTGCAGTTGAAGTTGCTTTTTCTTTTCGATAGCGATGAGGGCTTGTTGAACGATGTCGGCTGAGGCCTTGCGAAAGCGGCCTTTGCCGGCTCTTCGGAAATAGTGCGGAGCCTCAAACAGGCAAAACAGCGTGCCCAGTTGCTCGCTAGGACTGGCGTCTTTAGAGAAATAGTCACGCGCCAAGTCGGCAAACCCAAATTCTTCTTCAGGCGCAAACTCCCAGGCCATGTCTACTTCCATGCTGGAGGCGACTGCTCTGCCGGCAAGCATGAATTCTGTCGGCTGCGGTTTGTCAAACTTCATCAGCAGTTGGTTAGATTTGACCTTGACGCGTTTGCCCGTGTCGAGTTCAAGTTGTGCAGACGCATCAGCCTCGGACAATACCCGTCCCGTGTGAAATTTCCCGCTTTCTTCATAAAGTGCATACATGGGTGCGGATTCTCCCATGGCGCTCCGATAAACTGCGGCCATGGGAACCCAACTTGGTAAATACAGTGTGTTTCAGCGCATCACGCCGCTGGTCAAAGGCTTTGACACTGTTTTAGGCTTGGCGGTTTTGCTGCTGGCCGTTGTTGGATTGCTGACCATTTTTTCATCGGGCTATTCCGAAGGGCAGCGTTTTCTGGACCATGGCCGAAATATGCTGATTGCCTGCTTCATCATGTTTGTGGTGGCGCAAATTCCCCCCCAACGCATGATGTCCTTGGCCGTACCCATTTACACCGTGGGATTGGCTTTGTTGGTGGCTGTGGCCTTGTTTGGTTTAACCCGCAAGGGCGCACAGCGCTGGCTGAATGTGGGCATCGTGATTCAGCCCAGTGAAATCATGAAAATTGGTATGCCGCTGATGCTAGCTTGGTGGTTTCAAAAGCGCGAGGGCCAGCTCAGGACTTTGGATTTTTTTGTGGGCGGCCTGATCTTGCTCATTCCTGTGGCTCTGATCGTCAAGCAACCCGATTTAGGCACCGCCATCTTGGTGATGTCAGCAGGTTTGTATGTGATTTTTCTCGCTGGCCTGAGTTGGTGGCTGATCATTCCACCATTGGTTTTGGGTATTGTCGGTATTGTTTTGATTGTGATTTTCGAACCCAGCTTATGTGCCAAAGGCATGGATTGGCCTTTGTTGAGGGATTACCAACAGCAGCGGGTATGTACCTTATTGGATCCTGGCCGAGACCCATTAGGCAAGGGTTTTCACACCATACAAGGCATGATTGCCATTGGTTCGGGCGGGTTTTGGGGAAAAGGCTTTATGCAAGGCACCCAAGCCCAACTCGATTTCATTCCTGAGCGCACCACCGACTTTGTGTTTGCGGCCTACTCTGAAGAGTTTGGTTTGTTAGGCAATATTCTTTTGTTGGGTGGATTTTTGGTGCTGGTACTCAGGGGCTTGGCGATCTCTCTTGAGGGGCCGACCTTGTTTGCCCGCTTGCTGGCGGGCAGCGTGACCTTGATCTTTTTTACCTATGCTTTTGTCAACATGGGCATGGTCAGTGGTTTTTTACCGGTGGTTGGGGTGCCCTTGCCTTTTATCAGCTATGGTGGCACGGCCATGGTGACGCTGGGCTTTGGCATTGGTATTTTGCTCTCCATCGCCAAAGCCAAGCAGTTGGTGCAGTCGTAGCCAAACCTCAACCCGTGGCGCACAGGGTTGTTGGGCGCCTCCTACAATGGCAACATGATTTCACGCGAACCTACCCTCGAGCGATTGACCATCGCGCAAAACCTGCTGCTCACGCCTTACGGCTTGGACGAATCCCACCTCACCCAAGCTTTGTCGGCCATCCGTGCCCACCAAGTCGATGACGCTGATTTGTACTTCCAGTACACCCGCTCCGAAGGTTGGAGCTTGGAAGAGGGCATTGTCAAAACGGGTTCTTTCAGTATCGACCAAGGTGTGGGTGTTCGCGCGGTCAGCGGTGAGAAAACTGCCTTTGCCTATTCTGACGATATTTCCATGGCGTCGCTCATGGATGCAGCGCATACGGTGCGCAGCATTTCATCATCGGGCTTGAATGCCAGCACCCACGTACCTGCGAGAGTTATCGCGCCGAGCCGGTCGCTTTACCATGGGCTAGACCCCATCGGCAGTTTGGACAGCACAGCCAAAGTTCAGTTGCTCGAGCGCATGGAAAAGCAAGCCCGCGCTAAAGACCCGCGTGTGGTGCAAGTCATGGCTGGCTTGGCCAGCGAGTACGACGTGGTGATGGTGGCGCGAGCTGATGGCACTTTGGCGGCCGATGTGCGTCCCTTGGTCCGCTTGTCCTTGTCGGTCATCGTCGAGCAAAACGGTCGTCGTGAAAGTGGCTCGGCCGGCGGCGGCGGGCGCTTTGGTTTGGCGCATTTTGATGCGGCTTGCCTCACCCGTTATGTGGATGAAGCCGTGGGTTCAGCGCTGACCAACTTAGAAGCGCAGCCTGCGCCTGCGGGTGAAATGACTGTGGTGCTGGGTTCGGGTTGGCCAGGCATTTTGTTGCATGAAGCCATTGGTCATGGACTGGAGGGCGACTTCAACCGCAAAGGCTCTAGTGCCTTTAGCGGCAAGATTGGCCAACGTGTGGCTGCCAAAGGTGTCACCGTGCTTGACGACGGCACCATTGCCGATCGTCGTGGCTCGCTCAACGTGGACGATGAAGGCCACGCCAGTCAGAAAAATGTGCTGATTGAAGATGGCATTTTGGTGGGCTACATACAAGACAGCATGAATGCCCGTCTGATGGGTGTTGCCCCCACGGGCAATGGTAGGCGCGAAAGCTATGCGCATGTGCCCATGCCGCGCATGACCAATACCTATATGTTGGCGGGGAACAAGCCCCCAGAGGAAATCGTCGCAAGCATCAAAAAAGGTTTGTACGCCACCAACTTTGGCGGTGGTCAGGTGGACATCACCTCGGGCAAGTTTGTCTTCTCTGCCAGCCAAGCGTTTTGGGTGGAAAACGGGAAAATCCAATACCCTGTCAAGGGTGCCACCTTGGTTGGCAATGGCCCTGATGCTCTCACACGCGTGAGCATGATTGGCAATGACATGGCGCTGGACCCCGGTGTGGGTACCTGCGGCAAAGAAGGCCAAAGCGTGCCCGTGGGTGTGGGGCAACCCACCTTGCGTATCGATGGTTTGACGGTGGGCGGCACTGCATAAAGCACCTGAAAACCCTGTGCTACATTAATGCCCATGGCTTCTTTTCGTTTTTACTTTGCTTATTTTTTCTTCTCACGCTTTACCGGCGGTCGAGAGGTCTGAACGCAAACAACGCTTAGAACCCCGAACCAACCGCCGGCCTCCGGCGGTTTTTTTTTGCCAAACCCTGTTGCCCCGATCAGAAACGCTTCCAAGGAGCTTCGATGAAAACCCCCAAGCATGATGCTTATGCGCCGATCAATGACCAGACCAGCCAAACCGACAACCAACGCATCAAGGACATCACCGTGTTGCCGCCTCCTGAACATTTGATCCGCTTCTTTCCCATTGCTGGCACGGCCGTCGAGAGCTTGATCGCCAAGACCCGCCAGCGCGTGCACAAAATCATGGCTGGCAAAGACGACCGCTTGCTGGTGGTGATGGGCCCTTGCTCCATCCACGACCCGGCTGCCGCCTTGGACTATGCGCGCCGCTTGAAGGTCGAGCGCGAAAAGTACTCCGATACGCTGGAAATCGTGATGCGGGTGTACTTTGAAAAGCCGCGTACCACGGTGGGGTGGAAGGGTTTGATCAACGACCCCTACTTGGACGAGAGCTTTCGCATCGACGAGGGTTTGCGCATTGCGCGCCAGTTGCTGATTGAGATCAACCGTGCTGGTGTGCCCGCAGGCAGCGAGTTTTTGGATGTGATTTCACCCCAATACATTGGCGACCTGATCAGCTGGGGCGCGATTGGCGCGCGCACCACCGAGAGCCAGGTGCACCGCGAGTTGGCCTCGGGACTGTCGGCACCGATTGGTTTTAAAAATGGGACCGATGGCAACATCAAAATCGCCACAGACGCCATCCAAGCGGCTGCGCGCGGCCACCACTTTTTGTCGGTGCATAAAAACGGCCAAGTGGCGATTGTGCAAACCCAGGGCAACCCCGATTGCCATGTGATTTTGCGTGGCGGCAAAACGCCCAACTACGACGCCGCCAGTGTTGCCTCAGCCTGCAAAGAGTTGGAAGCCGCCAAATTGCCCGCCAGCCTGATGGTCGATTGCAGCCATGCCAACAGCAGCAAGCAGCACGAGCGCCAGTTGGTGGTGGCCCAAGACATCGCCGACCAAATGGCCGGCGGTTCACACAGCGTGTTTGGCGTGATGATCGAAAGCCACCTCAAAGCCGGTGCGCAGAAGTTCACCCCTGGCAAAGACAAAGTGGAAACGCTGACTTACGGCCAAAGCATCACCGACGCTTGTCTGGCGTGGGATGACTCCTTGCAAGCGCTGGACGTGCTGTCCAAAGGTGTCAAAGCGCGGCGCGGCAAGAAATAACTGGCTCAGCAGATCGCGTCGCTGCGCTCGCGATGACGTTTTTCGTTATCAATGACTTTTTTCGCCTTTTCAATGAATTTTGGATTGTCATTGCGAGGCCTTCAGGCCAAAGCAATCCCTTTCAAAGCCTGCAGCAATTTGGCATGAACCCCGCCAAAGCCGCCATTGCTCATGCACAGCACATGGTCGCCGGGGCGGGCTGCGGCCTTGACCTGCGCCACCAAGCTGTCGATGTCGTTCGCGATGCAAGCGCGGGCTCCCATGGGGGCCAGGGCTTCGGCGGCGTCCCAGTCCAGTCCAGCGGTGTGGCAAAACGCCAAGTCGGCTTGTTCCAAGCTCCACGGCAGTTGTGACTTCATCGCGCCGAGTTTCATGGTGTTGCTGCGCGGCTCGAACACCGCCAAGATGCGGGCCGTGCCGACTTGGCGGCGCAAGCCGTCAACGGTGGTGCGAATGGCCGTGGGGTGGTGGGCAAAGTCGTCGTAC
>CALPPP020000028.1 GCA_943325485.2 Rickettsia typhi | reverse complement strand
AGCGCAATTTCACCTAGGGCAGCAAGTCACCTCCATTGAGCGTCAAGCAGATGCCCGTTGGCTGGCCATCACCTCTGATGGGCAAGCCTTTCTTTGCAAAACCATGGTCATCGCTGCAGGTGTGGGGGCCTTCACACCGCGCAAATTGGCCCATCTGGACTTGACACCATGGGAAGGCAAACAAGTTTTTTATGAACCCACCGAGACAGTGGCCCAGCAACACATCGTCATCCATGGTGGCGGACAAGAGGCTGTGCAAGCTGTCTTGGATGCTGTGGCATGGCAGCCTGCAAGCCTGACCCTGTTACACCGCCGAGACAAACTCGACGCCTCTGACGACTTGCTGGCGGCCTTTGACCAAACCCTGCAAAAAGGCCAGATTCAATTCAAAGTGGGGCAAATACAAGGTCTGTCTGAGTCGCATCTGTCCTTGGCAACACCCAGCGAACATACCGAGCAAATTGCCTTTGACCAACTCTGGGTTCTGCAAGGCTTGTCACCTCAACTCGGCCCTGTTGCCGATTGGGGCTTGGACATGCAAAAAAAGCAAATCAAGGTCAACACAGAGAACTTTGCCACCAATGTGTCCGGTATTTTTGCGGTTGGTGACGTCAACACTTACCCTGGCAAACGCAAGCTTATCGTCAGTGGCTTTCATGAAGCGACCTTGGCTGCGTATGGTGTGGCTGAGGTGGTTTACCCCGGACAAAAAATAGCGCTTGAATACACCACCGCCTCACCCCGCTTACACAAGCTTTTAGGTGTGACAGATTCTTCAGCTTAACGCAGCTGAAAATAATTTTTACGAACCACCCGTCTCTCGTTCATAGGGATTTCAGACAATTTTTCTTTCAAGCTCTTGAGGTTGTAATTGGATTGCCAAGCAACGGGTTTGAGTGTGCCCACAACAATCAGCCACTCGTCGACCACCTCCTTGCTGTTGGGGTAGGACGGCTGCCAAAAGGACTCCAAACCATAAGACTGCTTGGCCTTGTGGCTGGGTATGCGGGTGAAGTCAGATATGAAGTTGTGGGTATCAAAAGAGTTGGGGAATATTTGAACCATGTTTTCCCCGTCTAAATGGGGATACCACGCAAAAATGCTGATGTACATGGGCGCACTGGGCTGCAGTTCGATCTGCATCGCTTCGCCCTCGCGGTAATTTTTTTTATTGAGAGAGACCTTGACATCAAAATAAGGGTTGGTCTTGACCTTGGGGTTGGCAATGTCGACCACCATGGTCACTTTGCAAACACTGGCCCCATCTAAAACCTTCACAGTCTCAGACACTTTTTCAGTAGTTCGGATGTTGCCATCCAAAAAACTCCAGGTGTTTTTGTTCATCTCGCAAGAGGCTGTGCTGTCGCGACCTGAGCTTTGCTGGCAGCTAAGCTTTTCTTCCGAGCTGATTTGCTCTCCTACGACCAAGCTCAAAGCATTGAATTTGGCTCGCTCGGCTGCCAAGTGACAAGCTTGATTGCGCGAAGTTTCAGGGCCGAAATGGTATTCGCCTTGGGTGTCTAACACCACCGCATGAACCCAGCCTTGCGAAAGTACAAGAAACAAGCAAACCCGCCCGGCAACCCAAGCCAAGCCGCAGCTGTTGGCCTGCCTCATGGAAAGACCGCCCTTTGTCTATCCCCCATCAACTGCGGTTGCTGACGTCGGTTCATCGATAAGGCTTTTTTGTCTACCCTTTGTGAAAGGTAATCGATCAATTCACCATGGGTAACGCGTTGATTACCGTCGGCGTCGGCTTGACCCGCTAGACCTTTGATCAAGAAATAGCTGAAGATGCCCTGCTTGAAGTCGTCGGAGGCCAAGGCGGTTTGATTGGCAGCAGAAGCACTGACCATGGTGAAGTTGACTGGCATAGGAGCCACAGCCGATTTGAACTTCACGCCACGGGCTAGGGGGTCGAGAGACTCGCCTTTTCTTGTCAGGCCGCTGTAGCAACTGTCTAGAAAAATCGTGATGGATTTGGCTTGTAACTTTTGTAACTCTGCGATGGCCCATTTTTCGCTGATCGCAGTTTCTGCCAATAACGCTTTGTTGACGTCAAAGGGCAGCCAGTATTTCTGTGCATCGTCATCAGAGGTCAAACCATGGCCGCTGAACAAAAGATACACATGGGTTTTGCCCGCCTTGACTTGCGCTGGCAACCAAAACTTCAGTGCGGACAAAATTTCACTGCGCGTGGCTTTGTGGTTGCTCAATATCTTGATGTTCTCAAGGGGAACACCCATCCCATCTCGTACCATTTCATGAAATAAATTGGCATCGTTGGCCGCGTAAAGTGCCTTGTTCAAGCCTTGGTAAGCCTCGATACCGATGATCAACACCACCTTGTCAGAGTGGGCCATATCGCCTCCACGATGCTTCATCACAGACGCAGTGGGCTCAGCGACTATGGGTTGAGTGTTTTTTTTTTGCTCAGCCCGTTCATCGCTGACGGGGGAGGCTTTTCCGGCCCACTGGTTGTTGGCCCATAAGCCCGATAGCGGCGCACGTCCATTGTTGAAGGTATAGGTGCCAAACCCGTGGCGCATACCGTTCACATAATGGCCTGAATATTTTTCGCTATTGGAGAAGAAATAGATGCCAAACCCATGCTTCAGACCCGATTTGAATTCGCCTTGGTAGTGGTCGCCTTGGTATTTATCGCCAGTGAATTCAAGAATGCCCCTGCCTTCAAACTTACCGTTGCGAAAGTCACCTGCATATGAAAACTCAGCTTCATCCAAAACGCCTCGACAGCTGTGCCATCGGCTGGTATCTGTTCCCTGACAGGTCGGCATGGTGTCTTGTGCCAACGCCAGCGTGACAAAGGTCAAAGCCAGGCTTGCAAGCCAGATCGCTCGCCAGCGGATCATGACTTTGCTCTCAAAGCCAGGCCTTGGCTTTTAAGGAATCGGGCTTCATCTTCCAGTTTTTGACGTTTTTTTGATGCTGCGCGGAACTCTTTGTTGTAACTGACTAACTGGCGGTTGAGTTGCGACTTGGCTTGCACCAAAGATTGCTTATCTAAGGCCCATTGCTTGCGCTCGGTCTGAAGCTGGGTATGCCTGTCTTGCAAGGAAGAAAAATCCGGCTGTATTTGAACGGCAGGCGCAGGAAACTCAAAAGGTGTTTCGCCATGTAAATCAGCAGATGACTTGTCGACGTTCGTAGCAAGCACAGCCACGCGTGTTGGGGCTTGGGGCTTGGTGATGTGTCTGTCGTCTAAGGCCTTAACAATAACTTCTAGACCCAAGACTTTTTCATCTTGGTCCAGTCGGTGTTTGGTCAAATCTGATTGTTTTTGCCAAGCATCAAGTCGGGCTTGCTCTTTCGATATTTCGTCGTACAGCAAGCTCAGACGGTAGTCTTGTTTATCGACCTGTTGCATTTTGGTCTGTAAATTGCTGACCCGCGAAAGTTGTCGAGAGTGGTCAGCGGCGTTTGATACCTGCCCCGACGAATGGCTGTTGAGTTGACGCAAAGACTCCTCTGCTTTGCTCAACTTGACTTCTTGGTCTTGAATTTTTTGACTGAGTTCAAGAACCAAGAGATCGGAAGCAAGGGTGGAGCGAGATGTTTGCGACAGAAACGACCCCACAGCGGCAACAACCGCCACAAGCAAAGACACTGCCAAAGCTGCCAATTTCATATACCACCCTAGAGCTTAGACCACCCCATCGCACAAATCACTCAGCATTTTGACGCAAGAGATTTTTAGCTTTTAAGTCTCTCGATAACTCGATCTCTTTTTCCAATTCTTCAAAGGCCTTGGTGCGACGAATCTTATTATTAAGAACTTCAGTCTTTTGAATCTCTTTCATCATAATTCGCTTCAAATCCGTTGTGGAATAGCTCAGGCGAACATAGGTACGAAAGGTTTTGCCATTGGGAAGAATCTCAATTTTTTCTCTTTGATAGCCACCCAACTGAACATCTGCCACCACACTTTTGGTCACTCGTTCGACTTCCTTGTTCACTGCACCGTCCTCAAGGCCACCACTTTGCGCCACAAAATCGGTCATTCGAGAGGAAACCATTTCACCCAAGATCTGCGCCAGTTGACGCTTACCAGACAACATAGCCATGTCGATCGACAACTGAATGTCAGCGGAAGTTTCAGTGGCATTGGCGTACACAAAATCAGGGGAGGTTTCGGTGTTGAAAAACCAAGATGGCACTTTGCTGATCGTTGTCTGCACCGTTTTTTGAGCCTCTAAATCACGGGCTGCTTCTTCTTGTTTGTCCAACGCCCTGCGATCGACCAAAGGTTTAGATTCAACCAACGACTCAACCGCTTTGAGCTTTTCGTTTTGCTCGTTCAAAGTGGCGTTCATTTCATCTATCTTTTTTTGAGTGGCTTCTTGCTGCTTCTTTTGTTCTTCTAGGGCATTTGGCTGGGTAGCACAACCTGCCAAAACAAGGACCACCGCTCCCAATGAACAATTAATATATTTGAACTTTTCCATAAAATCACCTTTATTGAAAAAAAATTTCGTTAATTGATAGTTTAGGAGTTAATGTCTAATTTACATAAGCAATTCGTCGGAAGTTCTTGCCGTTACAGCACTTTTGATCAGATTCAACAGATAAATATTCGTAACTTACCCACTTAGTATCCAAAAATTGCCGCTCTATTGGATGAGAAATACAAGGCCAGGGGCATAATGTTCATTACTTGTTGAAAAACAAGCCGCTAGGGGTGCTGAGGTCTTTTCTAAGACCAAGGCTGAGAAAGTCCCTTTGAACCTGATTGAGGTAATCCTCGCGCAGGGAAGCACGGCTAAAACTACCGCGCCGAACTGCCATTTCTTTGAAAGAAAAAAATGGCGTCTATTCAAGCTCCTTCGAATTCAGTGTTGGCGCCCGTTGCCGATTCTGAGCGTGTTTTCACAGGTTTTAGCCACACCTCACTGTGGTTCAGCTTGGGCGTGGGCCTTTTGGTCATACAAATAGGTGCCTATTTGGTGCCGGCCATGGGAACCCAAGATGCCTTGTTGGCGATTCTGTTGGGCTCGCTGCTGGGCTCGGGTTTGGTGGCATGGGTGGCCAAACTGGGGTGCGACACAGGGCTGTCAAGCGCTGGCTTGATGCACCAAGTTTATGGAAGTGGTTTTGCCAAGCTGCCCATTGTTCTGAACGTCATTCAACTGGTGGGTTGGACATCTTTCGAGTTGGTCATCATGCGAGAAGGCACCCTCGCCATGGGTGAGAAACAATTTGCTTGGTCCGGCAACTATTTGGTCATAGCGACGCTGTTTTGGGGAAGTATTTTGACCTTGCTCATGGCAAGTTCCATGCTGGGTTTGGTGCGAAATTTCGTGAGTAGGTTTGGTTTGCCTTTGGTCGTCCTGTCACTGGCATGGCTGACTTGGCAATTCTTGGGTGTTTTACAAACCCAAGATGTTTCTGCTTTTTGGAACAGGCCTGGCAACAACAGCATGGGGTTTTTGTCTGCCATCGATTTGGTCATCGCCATGCCAGTCTCGTGGTTGCCCTTGGTCGCAGACTATGCCCGTCATGGCAAAAACAGCCGTACCGCCATGTCTTCGACTTGGCTGGGTTACGCCATTGCCAATATCTGGTGCTATAGCCTTGGCGTACTGGTTGTGAGCGTTTCTTCGCCAGACATCAACTTGGTCAGCACCTTGTTACTGGCACAAGGCGGCTTATTGGCCCTTGGTTTGATTTTGATCGATGAGTTAGACAACGCTTATGGCGATGTGTATTCGGCCTCACTCAATAGCCACAGCTTGTTTAGCCGTTGGAGCATCAAACAATGGGGATTGCTGATCGCAGCGGGATGCACCTTGCTGGCGATTGTGTTGCCAATGCACAGCCTAGAGCCGTTTTTGCTGATGCTGAGCTCGGTCTTTATTCCGCTGTACGGCGTGATTTTGGGTCGTGTGGGGGTAGGCCAACTGCCCAACGAGTCACGCAGCATCTACCTGGTTCCAGCCTTGATTTGGCTGGTCGGCATTGCCGTGTTTTACTTGTCTGCGCAATTCACCCCCCAGTGGGGATCTGCCCTGCCCAGTTTGGCAGTCAGCCTGAGCTTGGCGTGGCTCACCCGCGTAAAGCCAGTTAAGGATGACGCAGCACATGCATGATCTGGGGAGCAAAACCATGGTTCAAAGGACCATGACCTTGTCCAGTGGTCACGCCAGTCCCCGCTTGGATGGCGCCCAAAATGTAGCTTCTGGCATGCTCCACCGCCTGTGTCAAATCAAACCCAAGCGCCCAGTGACTGGCGATCGCAGACGACAAGGTGCAACCGGTTCCATGCACATTGCGGCTGCTGATGCGCTTGCTACGCAAAGTACGCGAGCTAGCGTCAGCCAACAACAACACGTCAACCACATCCTCCCCTTGCAGATGCCCGCCTTTGAGCAACACCGATGCAGCGCCCATGCTCTGCAAGTCAGCACAGGCCTGTGGCAAAGCCGCCTCGTTCAGCACCGCTCTACCCAACAGCAAAGCAGCCTCATCCAAATTGGGTGTGATGAGTTGCACCCGAGGAAACAACTCACGCACCAACACAGCGACCGTTTCATCAGCAATCAATTTATCGCCGCTGGTGGCAACCATCACAGGGTCCAACACAACGCGTTTAAGTTGGTAGTGGTCAATCGCCCAAGCCACGACCTCCACCACCTCGGGCGAATGCAGCATGCCAATTTTGACGACGTCCACCCCGATATCGTCCAACACAGATTGCAGCTGTGCTTTCAAAAATGCAGCAGGTACCGATTGAATGGCTTGCACACCCATGGTGTTTTGCGCCGTCAAAGCGGTGATGGCCGTCATGCCGTAACAGCCAAGCGCCGCAAAGGTTTTCAAATCGGCTTGTATGCCTGCGCCACCGCCAGAATCAGATCCGGCAATGGTCAAGACACGGGGGTAATGGGCATGGGCAGCAGTGTTCATGGCTTGGATTATCGTCAGGTCATGGTGGCCAGTTTTTCAAAGGCAGGGCTTTGATGGCATCTCAGCATTGTGTGGTTTTAGGGGCTGGTTTGATGGGTCGCCTGATGGCATGGGCTTTAAGTGAGCAAGGTCATCAAGTGCAGGTTCATGAGGCACAGGCGCCTTCTGTTCAAGGGTCGGCTGCTTGGGTTGCTGCGGCCATGCTGGCGCCTTTGGCTGAGTCAGCGATCACCGAACTGAATGTGGTCCGAATGGGAGCCTATGGCCTCACGCGTTGGCCAAGCCTATTGGCCAGACTTGAACAAAAAGTGTTTTTCCAACAGCTTGGCACCTTGGTGGTGTGGCACCGGCAGGACTTGCCTGAAGCCAACAGGTTTGCCAGCAAGTTGAGCGATACACGCCAACAGTTGCCTGAGCTTGAAGCGCCGGTTTCCTTGGACCGACTGGCGCTGCAAGCGCTAGAGCCCTCACTGGCTGAATCTTTTCAGCAGGGACTGTATTTGCCTGGTGAAGCGCAATTGGACAACCGTCAATTACTCAATGCCTTGCTGCATCAACTCAACAACCCTTTGGTTACCCTGCATTATTCAAGCCCCGTTTCACCAGCGCAATTCACACAAGCCGATTGGGTTATCGACTGTCGAGGCATAGGTGCACGAACCGATTGGACGCATTTGCGCGGCGTCAGAGGCGAGGTTGTGCGGGTCCACGCGCCTGAAGTTCAGTTGAGTCGTCCTTTAAGGCTGATCCATCCGCGCTATCCGCTCTATATAGCGCCCAAAGAAGAGGGTGTTTTCGTGATTGGGGCCACCGAAATTGAAACCGATGACACATCCCCTGCCAGCGTTCGCTCTAGCCTTGAACTCTTGAGCGCAGCCTACAGTGTGCACAAAGGGTTCGCTGAAGCCCGCATTTTGGAAATCAACGCCCAAGTTCGCCCCACTCTGGCGGATAACTTGCCAGCTATTCGTCGACATGGACCACGCCATATCCACATCAATGGGCTTTACCGTCACGGTTTTTTGATAGCACCTGCCCTGCTCGATGCCACCTTGGAACTGATGGCGGGCGACAACCAACTGGCCCATACACTGGGAATTCGGGTGACAGAGGATGAAAGAACATGCTGATCTGGATTAACCAACAGACATATGAATTGCCGTTGGACGCCACCCTGCAAGATGCCATCGCTTTGACACCCATTGCCCCGCCATTTGCAGCCGCGGTGAATGCTCAATTTGTACCTAAAACCCTGTACGCCCAAACATCGCTGAACGAGAACGACAAAATTGAACTCATTGTTCCCATCACTGGAGGCTAAGCCATGCTGACATCAACCGATGAATGGTTGCTCTACGGCGAAACATTCAAAAGCCGATTGCTTTTGGGGACCTCGCGCTACCCCTCGCCTGATATTTTGGCCAAGGCGGCTCTATTGGCACAGCCTGCCATGCTGACGGCCTCGCTACGACGTGAGAGTGCCCATGCGCAAGACTCGCCGGTGTTTTGGAAACTGCTGCAAAGCATGAAGATACCTGTGTTGCCCAACACTGCTGGTTGCCACTCTGTTGATGAGGCTTACACCACCGCACAAATGGCTCGCGAGGTGTTTGAAACAGACTGGATCAAGCTTGAGTTGATTGGCGACGACTACACCTTGCAACCTGACACCTTGAATCTGCCAACGGCTGCAGACAAGCTGATCAAACAAGGCTTCAAGGTATTGCCCTATTGCACGGAGGATTTGGTGCTTTGCCAGCGACTGGTGGATGTGGGTTGTCAAGCCGTCATGCCATGGGCCGCACCCATTGGAACGGGCAAAGGTCCATTGAATGCTTATGCCATGCGAACGCTGCGCGAACGCTTGAACGTGCCCATGATTGTTGATGCCGGACTGGGTTTGCCCTCACACGCCTGTACCGTGATGGAATGGGGCTATGACGCGGTCTTGCTCAACACCGCTGTGGCTTTAGCCAATGATCCGGTTCACATGGCCGAGGCTTTTGCCAATGCCGTCAAAGCGGGTAGATCGGCTTTTTTGTCGGGTGCGATGCAAGCGCACGAATCGGCACAACCCAGCACACCCACTTTGGGCACTCCTTTTTGGCACCACGCATGAACGACATCCTTCACCACGCAACATTGATTGCGTCCCTGCACCCACAGCTGCAAATCGATCCGCCACAAGCCTGTGAGTCTTTTCTGACAGCACTTGAACCAGGCCATTCCCCTGTCTACCAGTCTGCTTGGCTAGGGGCTCGCAGTTTGGGATTCATCGCCCAAGATGCCGCATGTATTGCAAACGCTTGGCAAGCTCAAAGCCTTCGTTTGCAATCATTTGATACGTCTGTATGGCCTAGCCATACGCAAGACTTTGGCATATCACTGTCAACACACACACCCAGCTTTGCGCCCTGCCCCGATAAATTAGGGCTCTATGCCGTTGTACCTGACGCGCAATGGGTCGACAAAGTTGTGCAACTTGGCATCCCCACGGTGCAATTGCGCTTCAAATCAGATGACCACCGCGCCATCAGCCAACAAATCGCCCAATCCGTCAAAGCCGTGGCAGGCACCCCAAGTTTGCTCTTCATCAACGACCACTGGCAACAAGCCATGGATGCGGGTGCTTATGGCGTTCATCTGGGACAAGAAGACATGCAAGAAGCCCCTCTTCAAGCCCTGCGCTCGGCTGGATTGCGCCTTGGTTTGAGCTCCCATGGCTACAGTGAAATGTTGGCGGCTTTCGCTTGGCGTCCCAGCTATATGGCTTTGGGCGCGGTTTTTCCCACCACACTCAAGAAAATGCAAACCGCACCGCAAGGCTTGGGACGGTTGACGCAGTATGTTCAACTGATGAAACACATGCCCTTGGTGGCCATTGGTGGCATCGATCTGTATTCACTGCCAGCCGTCATGCAAACCGGGGTGGGCTCAGCTGCCGTGGTCAGAGCCATCACCGGGGCAGAAGATACCGCTCAAGCAGTCCGCGATTTAATGCGTTGCATGACTTAAAGTTCCCTTACCGCCACTTTCCACCCTTCTATTGATGCTCCCAGCTCACTATCAATCGCTGTTTAGCCATACAGCCTTCATGCGTTTTTGGCTTGCACGTTTGATGGGAATTTCCGCCAACCAAATGCTCATGCTGGGCATTGCTTGGCATATGTACGACATCACTGGCAGCGCTTGGGACTTAGGCTTGGTGGGCTTGTTCCAATTCATCCCCGCCCTGCTGATGGCCTTGCCAGCAGGGCAGTTGATCGACCGCCTTCACCGAGGGCGCATCTTTGCCAGCTGCATGTTGTTACAAGGCATGGTCGCCATGGTGCTTTTATGGGCCACAGTCCAGCATGTCGAGAGTCGTGAATTGATTTTTGCGATTGCCTTGGT
>CALPPP020000027.1 GCA_943325485.2 Rickettsia typhi | reverse complement strand
TGCCTCTGCCCAACCCCGTGCCTACGCCACCAACGAGGGTGCAGGCACCATCTCTGTCATTGACATCGCCACAGACACCGTGGTCTCCACCATTGAAACTGGTGGCAAACCGCGCGGCCTCGCCGTGTGCAAGGGCAGCAAAAAACTCTACGTCACAGAGCAGACCAAAGCACAGCTGTGGGTCATTGACCCTGTGAAAGGGATGATTGAGCAGCGTGTGCAACTCGGCGAGTCGCCTGAGGCTGTTTACTGCTCACCCAATGGTGAATGGCTGGGCGTGGCCAACGAGGGCGCCAACAGCATCAGCTTCATCCACACACAGCGCCTGAAAGTGGAGTTCGATATTTCGGTTCATGGCAAAAACCCAGAACATGGTGTGTTCAGCCCGGATGGCAAGTTCATGCTGGTTTCCGCGGAAGAAGCCGATCAAGTCGATGTGTTGGACATTGAAAAACGCAAACAAGTGGCTTCGATCAAAGTGGGCGAGCGACCACGCGGTATTTCATTCAGCCCTGACGGTAAAAAAGCCTATGTCGCTGTAGAGGCCGCAAGTTTGCTGGTTGCCATTGACATGGTCGAGCGAAAAGTGGTGGGCAAGCAATCCGTGGGCAAGCGTACTGCGGGTGTATTGGTCTCGCCGGACGGTGCTTATGTGTTTGCCACCAACGGAGGGGACGCGAATGTGTCCATGGTTGATACCGCCACATTCAAAGTGGTGGAGAACATCGCCATCGGTCAACGTCCTTGGAACATGAGTTTTTCACCTGATGGTCAAAAACTTTATATCGCCTCGGGTCGCAGCGGCTCCGTCAGTGTGGTGGATGTGGCCGGTCGCAAAATGGTCAAAGAAATACCGACAGGTAAACTGCCGTGGGGCGTGGTAGTTAACTAGTCGCCTTGTTTTTGTCCATTAACCGAAAGCTTTCATGAGTTCTGACCATTCCGCGACCGATGCTGCCGGTGACATAGCGCTCCCTTTGAAATACGACCGCATGCTGGTAGTGCTGCATTGGGTCTTGGCCATGGGGCTTTTTTACCAACTGGGTTTGGGCTTGTGGATGGAAGACATTCCCAAAGACCCTCCAGGCGTTCGCGCCGAGTGGTTCAATCTGCACAAGTCGATTGGCATTTGTCTTGGCTTGTTGATTTTGTGGCGCTTAGGCTGGCGCGTCACCCATTCGGTGCCTGCAGCCCCCATAGGCAACACTGAGTTTCAAAACAAGTTGAGCAAATGGGTCCATCGGCTTTTGTATCTGTGCATGGTTGTGTTGCCAGTGACGGGCTTCATGGGTTCGAGTTTCTCTCAGTACCCCATCAAGTTTTTCGGCATACCTTTGCCTAAACTGTGGGATGCCTCGCAAGAGGGCAAAGAGCTTTTCAGCGAGCTCCATGAAGTCACAGCTTTTGTCATGATGATCATCATCATCTTGCACATAGCGGCTGCCGTATGGCACCAGTGGGTCAAGCGAGATGGCTTGCTCAGTCGGATGGGTTGGAGCCGCTAACCACCCGCCCTTTGTCCACCTGAATCACCTCTTGGGCAAAGGCTTGCATATCTTCCTCATCGTGGGTGATCAGCACCATGGGCAAAGACAAATCTGCTTGCAGTTGTAACAATTCACTTCGCAAGCGCAGTCTTAACGGTCTGTCCATGGCTGCAAAAGGTTCATCCAACAACAAGGCTTCTGGTTGAGATACCAAGGCACGGGCTAAAGCTGTGCGTTGACGTTGCCCACCCGAGATCTGTTCGGGGTACAGGCTGGCGACAGCTTCAAGTTGGAACACCTCTATCCAATGGTTGACCGACGGGTCTTTGTGCGAAGCAGAGGGGTTAAGCCAGCCTTGCTGCAGTGCAAAGCCAATGTTTTGACGCACGGTCAGATGAGGAAACAAAGCGTAATCTTGAAACACATAGCCAAGCGCACGCAAGCGACTTGGCAAATTGAATTGGCTTTGGCTGTCGAACAAGACCTTGTCTTTGAAGACCACCCGGCCGTGTTGGGGGGTATGCAAACCCGCCATCATCATCAAGGTTTGTGTCTTGCCTGCACCCGAGGGACCAAACAACACCAAGCGCTGGGCATTGCTTTTGAAAGCCATCGAAAGCTCGAAGGCAGATTCTTTTTGCCCGAGGCGACTGTGTAGCTCAACCTGCCACATCATCTCTCACCCCGTTGGGCTTGACCCGCAATGCGACCTGGTGCCAAATAACCCGCACTCAACAGCAGTGCCAAACAACTGACAGAAGTCACCAACACCAAAAAATTTGCGGTTTGGTCTTGCCCAGCTTGCACCGCTTCATACACTGCGATCGACAGGGTTTGCGTTTCACCGACGATGCTGCCAGCCACCATCAGTGTGGCGCCAAACTCGCCTGTTGCCCGTGCAAATGCCAAGAGGGTGCCAGACAAAATACCTCGCCAAGCCAAGGGCAGCGTGATGCGAAAGAAAACAGCCGCCTCACTCAGGCCCAGTACCCGGGCTGCTTGTTCTAAGGAGGGCTCAACATTTTCAAATGATGCTCTTGCGGCTTTGAAGACCAGGGGGAAGGCGACCACGCTGGCCGCGATGACAGCACCTTGCCAAGTAAAAATCAACTGAATGCCAAGATTTTGTTGCAGCCACTGACCTATGGCACCATGGCGACCCAGCAAAACCAACAAGTAGTAGCCCAGCACCGTGGGAGGTAAGACCATCGGCAAGGTCAGTACTGCGTCAATCACATCTCGGCCTCTGAAGCGCAAACGTGACAAGGCATAACCAACGGCAACACCCAGTACCAAATTGATGGCAGTGGCCCAACCCGCCACTTTCAGGGTGAGTGCAAGCGCGACCCAAGCAGTATCCATAGCGGTTTAAATGACCTTGAACTGGTGCGTGCCGTCACGTTGGAGTTGTTCTACCAAACCGTGTTGCCAATCCAAATAAGCTTGCATGGCAAGCCCAAGGTTATCGCTGCCTTCATAAGGGCGACGGTAGTGATCGATGCGAGGACTGGCCAAATAAGATTCGCCTTGTTGGGTACTGAAGCCAGCCGCTTGCCACGCCGCATTGCCGCCCGGTAACCACAGAACTTCCACGCCAGGTCGCAGCAGCGGCTGCAACTCTGCCACGGCATACCGTGAAATGCGTCCATCGCCGCAAGTCAAAACATAGCGGTTGGCTTTGTGCACACGGTTGAAGTCTTGTGTCAATTGAGAGCGCAATAACCACCACGCGCCTGGAATATGGCGTTTGACATAGGTAGCGCTGTCACCGACATCAATGACCATGCTCAGGTTGCTGCGGTTGGCCAGCCAAGTTTTGAGGGTAGGCGGGTCAACCACAGACAAGGGCGCAAGCGTGGGAGGCAAATCCTCATCGAGCACTGTGTTTTTACTTTGCAGATCTTGTGGGGTAATGTCTTTCATCACGGCAACTTGCCAGCCCATTTGGGCCAACCAAGACGCCGTCATGCTGGCGCGTACACCATCGTCGTCATACACCACCACACGTGCACCTCGCACACCAATGAAGTGATCGGTCTCTTGCACCAGTTGACCCCCTGGTGCACTGACAGCGCCAGACCAGTGACCTTGGGCATATTCTTCGGGGGTGCGTACATCAAACACATAGGTGTTGCGATCGGTTTCAGTCAACCATTGCTTCACAGTGGCTGGGTCGACGCGGGGAACACCTGCGCGGAACAACAAGGCCAGAGCGGAGGCTGCGGCTTTGCTGCGATCGTTCTCATTGGTTTCGCCATAGCGCTGGTCAGCCCCTTTGACCACATCCAAACCCGCAAGCGTCCAAGCTGTTATTCCATTGCGCAAGGCGCACACGGGGTTGGGAATACCGGAATTGATCAGCGACTGTGCGCCGATGATGCTGCGGGTGCGACCCGTGCAGTTGACCACGATACGGGTGGTGGGACTGGGTGCGAGTGAGCGTGCTCTTAAGACCAATTCGCCGCCTGGGACGCTGATGGCGTTTGGAATGCTCATCGATTGGTATTCATCAAACCGGCTAGCGTCGAGTAACACCATGTCTGAGCCTCTTTCGAGCAAGGCCTTGACCTCAAGGGCTGAAAAAGAGGGAGTTTTGCGTTGTGCTTCGACCAGTTCACCAAACGATTTGCTGGGAACATTCACGTCACGAAACAACTCACCGCCTGCGGCTGCCCAGCCTGCCAAGCCGTTTTGCATCACGCTTAACTGGCTGTAACCCATGCGTTGCAGTACAGGCATGGCTTGCAGTGCCAAGCCTTCGCCATTGTCGTAAACCACCACAGGTGTGCCGCGTTGCGGTATGCGCCGCCACACATCCACTTCAATGCGTCCATAGGGTAAGTTGATGGCAAACAAAGGGTGGCTTTGGGCATAAGCGCCTTCTTCGCGTACATCCACAAGCGCGATTTCTTCCTTGGCCAAGAGAGCTGCTCTTATCTGTGCGTAGCTGCTGACTGCGTAAGGATGGGAGACTTCAGCAGCCATTGCCTCTTGCGTAACTTCATTTCTTGGCTCAGGGCTGACCAGCACAGCCGCTTCAGTCACAGGCGCGGGCACGGCAACAGAAGGTGTCACAGTGGGGGCAGAAGCTGGGGCAAAAGCATGAACGACGGAAGATGCAGAGGCTGCGACGACAGGTGCTGGTTGCGTTGGCGCTTCTGCAACCGCTGTGACATTGGCATAGCCAGACACAAATTTGCTGCGTGTCCCATCTTCTCGGTAACTGTTGCGTTCAATCAGGCCAATATTGCCACCGTACACATGGATGCTGACGCAGACCTCATCGGCCAAGGCATTCCACACTTTGTGGACGTCTCCGATGCGTGGCGAGATGGCTTCAACGTCGCCAGGCAACATATCGATTTGAAAACCTGCTGGCGCCCAACGACCATCAGACATGCGGCTGTAAGGTTGACAAAATTCAGAACCGCGCAACATACCCACCAAGCCCCAGACAGTGTGGTCATGGATAGGCGTGGATACCCGGGGCGTACCTACACAACTCACCACCGAAAAGCGGTCTTGTGGATCTGCATACAACAAATACTCTTGGTAGTGCCGTGGGTGGGGTTGTGCAAACTCAGCAGGCAGCCAGTCATCGTGCGCTACCAGAGACTGCAGGCATTGGCGTGCTTGAGATAACAGTTCGGCTTCTGCAGGTGCAATATCCACCAAGCGCGTGATTTGCGCTAAGAAATGGTGAAAACGAGCAATAGAAGTGGGCGTAGTGGCTGACATCTCGGGACAGTTGACGGACTGCTCTGATTGTTTCACATGCGGGGGGCAGGTTTCTCAGCTTCCAACTCGCGATATGCTAAGGCTCTTATGGCAACGCATTCGTTTATTTTGGCGGGGGTGATGGGCTGGCCCATCTCCCACTCTCGCTCACCACTGATTCACTCGCACTGGCTAGCCGAGCATGGGCTGCATGGCGCCTATGTGCCGCTGGCAGTCAACCCGCTGCAATTGCCTGAGGCCTTGACCGGCCTGAAAGCTTTGGGTTTTGCAGGCTGCAACCTCACCTTGCCACACAAGATCGAGGCCTTGCCTTGGATCGATGCGGTAGAACCCATGGCCCAGCGTATTGGGGCCGTCAATACCTTGACCGTGCGTGCTGATGGCAGTTTGCATGGCGCCAATACCGATGCATTTGGGTTTATCCAAAGTTTGCGTGAAGCACACCCCAGTTGGCAAGCCAGTGCTGGCCCTGCCGTGGTGCTAGGTGCAGGTGGTGCGGCGCGAGCGGTTGTTTGGGCTTTGGCAGATGCAGGTGCCAAAGACATTCGCTTACTCAACCGCAGCCCTGACAAAGCCCAAGCCATGGCGCAAGAATTTGGCGCACCTGTCAAAGCTTTGGCGTGGTCTGAGCGCCATGCTGCGCTTGCGGGTGCGGCATTGTTGGTCAATACCACCACCCAAGGTATGCAGGGTCAGCCCGCATTGGATTTGCACCTCGATGATTTACCCGTTCACGCCTTGGTGTCCGACATTGTCTACACCCCCTTGCAAACCGATTTGTTGCTGCGTGCTGCAGCCAGAGGCAACCCCACGGTGAATGGTTTGGGCATGTTGTTGCACCAAGCCAGACCTGCGTTTGCTTCTTGGTTTGGCGTTATGCCAGAGGTGACCCCCGCTTTATGGGCCAAGGTCTTGGCGACGTTTTAAGCTGGACTTATTTGCGTACAGCAGGTGCTTCGACAAGCAAGCCTTGTCCGCGCCACATCAGGTAGAGGCTGATGTCTCGCATATCACTGTGGCCCCATGGCGGAATTTCTGCTTTCACGCCGGTGTAGCAAAAACGCAATCGCCGCTCAAGCGAGGCAACACGTTGCCAGTCGATGCGGTAAAGCGGATAGGCATTGGCTTGGCCTTGGCTTAAGGGATCGGTAAAAAGTTTTTGACCATAGTGCTGGTCGTGACAATTTGTGCAGGCCAGATTCATTTGTCCTTGGCGCGTCATGAAAATGCGTTGACCATTTTCGAAATGGCTTTTGGCTGCGCCGTCAATCTGCGCTTGCAAAGGCAGGCCGCGAGAGGTGTTGGTGATGGCCAGCGTCATGGCCACCAATTCATCTGACTCAAAGGCCCACTCAGCGGCTTTTTGGTTTTTCACACGACAGTTGCGAATACGGTCTTCTAGGTTGAACAGTTTTTTACTGGCTTTGTCGATGGCGGGATAGCGGATGGACACGCCCTTCATTTTGGCCAGATCGCCATGGCAGGACTGACAGCTTTTGTTGCTGTTGCCTTCAGGCTTGCTCCATTGTTTGATGCCAATGTCTAAAGCGATATTGCCGGGGTTGGCAAACTCATCGGTTTGCAAAGATTGCACTTCTGCGCCTGAGAAATGCAAGCCAGACTGCAGCTTATCCAAAGGGATGATGCGTTGCTGTGCATGGGAAGTGAAGGCAAGACCTGAAACAGCCCACACCAAGCAAAGAAAAGACTTGCAAACAGCAAAACGCATAGGGGGGATCAGTTGCTGGCAGGCTTGGAAACGTTGGCAGATTCGACCACCAAGCTGTGGCGCAACTCCCCAATGTAAGCCTTGTCGTCCACCCAACGAAACAGCATCTCACCCGACTCGGTTGCTCGCAAATAGAACTCAAACAAAGGGTTGGCCGCAACACCTGTGGTGGGTTCGACCCTGAACACTTCGCGGCCATTCAAGGTGCACAGCAGGTGGCGAATGACATTGCGTTGAATGATCACACCATCGATGTCGCATAAAAAACCACTGTCCATGGGATGGTTGACCAACAGACGCACTTTGAAGACATCGCCTTGAGCGATGCGGGGAGGGATTTGTAAGCGAGCAGAACTCATCAGCCGTTGTCCACGCAAGCTGCTTCCGTGACCACCACCTCTTGCACGTCATAAATAAAGTTGCCATCGGATAACCTGGCCAGCGCAATCACGTTTTGGTTACCCGATAAACGCACCCGCGTACTCAAATCAGCACGGCCGCTCCATGGCCCCATGACAAACTTGGCCATCAAAGGAACAGGGTTGCGTTGAGATATCAGGTACACATGGGTGATGTGCGAGGCCTCGGTCATGGGACTGTCAATCTTGAGACTCAAGGGCACCATGTGGCCGTTGTCCGCCAACATGGGTAATGACAAGGTCACTCGCTCTTTTTTGAGCTCTTGGTTTTGCACATAGGGCCTGACCATTTCCTCAAAAGTGCGCAACCTGGCTTCTGCCAAACCGGTGATGGTGAGTTTGTCGACTTGCGCTTTGGCAGAACCCAGCCACAAGCCGCCCAGGCTGGTGGCGAGCGTGGCTTGACACAGTTTCAATATCGACTGGCGACGAGATAACAAGCGAGACCTCATGAAGGGTTCTTCAGTAAATAGGCAATGATGTCTTCCAAGCCTTGTTCGGTGAGCACGGTTTTTCCTTGCAAGGCCTTGGCGACATTATGAAGCCCGGCCGTGCTGAAGTAAGCCGGCATAAAGGTTTGGGGGTTTAGCACTCGGGGATCGGCAATGCGTTGGCGAATTTGCTCGCTGCTGAGTCGCTCACCCACACCTATCAATGAGGGGCCCATTTCGCCGCCATCCTTGAAACCCGGCAGTTGATGACATAAAACGCAACCCGTGTCTTGGCGGGCCAAAAGCAGTTTGCGTCCACGCGTGGCATCTGCACTGGCAGCCGATGGCGTGGCGGGCATGGTGTCTGCTGCCCACACAGAGGGGCACAGCAGCAAAACACCAAGTAACAACCCACGCATCATGCTTTGACCAAACTCAAACCATGGTTTTTCAAAGGGAGCGAGCGTATGCGCTTGCCGGTGGCCGCAAACAAAGCATTGCCCAGCGCAGGTGCCAATGGCGCTTGTGCAGGTTCACCCACGCCGCCCCAAAAGCCGCCCGTCGGGGCAATAACGGTTTGCACTTTGGGCATTTCATTCATGCGCATCATGCGGTAATCGTGGAAATTGGATTGCTCAATGCGTCCATCTTTGACCGTCATCTCGCCCCAAAAAATGGCTGTCAAACCATGTACCACGCTGCCTTGCAACTGCGCTTGGATGTTGTCGGGGTTGACCGCATAACCCGGGTCAATGCCGATCACGATGCGGTGAATGCGTACCTCGCCTTTGGTGTTAACCGAGACCTCGCAAACACAGGCTGTGTGACTGCCATAGCCATCAGTTTGCCCAATGCCGCGAAAGATGCCCGCAGGCAAAGGCTTGTCCCAATCGGCTGCTTTGGCCACGGCTTGCAAGATGCCACGGTCTCGGTTGGCCTTTTCATTGTTGGGCAATAGAGAGAGACGATAGGCCAAGGGGTCAACGCCCGCAGCATGCGCCAACTCGTCGATGAAGCACTCACGCACAAACGGGTTTTGTGAGTGACCCACGGTACGCCAAAACCCCACAGGCACATGGGCACTGCGCTGAGCAAAGTCCACCAAACAATGGGGGATGCTGTAGGGGTGATCGTTGAAAGAGGCCACCGCTTGGGGGTCTACGCCGTTTTGCAAAGGCATGCGCAGCAATTGCGAAAAAATAGAAGGTGCGCTCACGCGTATGTGCAAGGCCTCGGGCTTGCCATCGGCTTGAACACTGGCGCGAACTTTGACCAAACTGGCTGGGCGATAGAGGTCGTGCTGGGTGTCTTCTTCGCGGCTCCACATTAGCTTGATCGGTTTGCCTGGCATGGCCTTGGCAATGGCAACCGCTTGGCGTGTGAAGTCTTGCGGACTCTTGCGCCCCAAACCACCGCCCATTTGCATGGCGAACACTTTGACATTTTCTTGGGGAACATCCGCGGTGCTGGCCGCTGCTGTCAGGCTGGATTCGGGGTTTTGGGTAGACACCCAAATTTGCAATTGATCGTCTTGCAGCCAAGCTGTACAAACCATGGGCTCCAAAGTGGCATGGGCTAGGTAAGGCGTGTAGTACTCGGCTTCGATGACTTTGCTGGCTTTGTCCAGCGTTGCCAAGGTATTTCCGTCTTGGCGGGCTACCGCTGCATCGCTTTGGCTCAAACCTTCGCGGTACAACTTCATAAGACCCGCGCTGTTGACCTGTGCATATTTGCCGCTGTCCCAGTCGATGGACACATCGCGCAGTGCTTCTTTGGCTCGCCACCAGTTGTCTGCCACCACCGCCACAAACTCGCCCATGTTCAGCACTTTGACGATGCCACGGCGGTTGTCCACTTTGCTGCTGTCCAAGCTGAGCACTTTGCCGCCAAATACAGGCGACTGTGCAATGGCCGCGTGCAACATACCGGGCAATTGGGTATCGACACCAAAGCGAATCTTGCCGGTCACGATGTCGTGCATGTCCACACGGGGGAGGGGTTTGCCGGCAATGGTCCAAGTGGCGGGGTCTTTCAGCGCCACGTCTTTGGGGGGTGTCAATTTCGCAGCATCCGCTGCCAGCTGACCGTAGCTCAGGGTCTTTTTGCTGGGCGTATGAACCACTTTGCCCAGCACGGCTTGGCATTCGCTCTCAGGGACGCCCCAACGTTGGGCCGCAGCTTGCACCAACATCATGCGAGCAGAAGCACCAGCTTTGCGTAAATATTCTTGCGAGTTGCGAATGGTGCGACTGCCCACACTCGCCATGTCGCCGTAGGCGCGTTTGCGCTTCAAGTTGTCATGCGCTTGCACATCTTCAATGCGCACTTTTTTCCAATCGACTTCCAACTCTTCGGCAATCAGCATGGGGGCAGAGGTACGGCTGCCTTGGCCCATTTCGGTTCGCGCATAGCGGATCACGATGGATTCATCAGCGTGAATGTCAATCCATGCATTGACCTCTTGGGCCTTGCTGGCCTGGGCCTCAGACGGCAGTACAAAACCCAAGCTGAGCGCTGCAGTGGCGCTGGCCCTGACCTGCAAAAAGCCTCGACGGTTAAGGTTAGCGTTCATGATTGACCTGCCTGACGTGCTGCGGCATGAATGGCGGTACGCATGCGTGCGTAAGTGCCGCAGCGACAGATATTGGTCATGGCCGCATCAATGTCTTCGTCGCTGGGTTTGGGTTTCTTTTTCAACAAGGCAACGGCTGCCAACATTTGACCGCCTTG
>CALPPP020000026.1 GCA_943325485.2 Rickettsia typhi | reverse complement strand
GGTACCAAATAAACCCAACAAAGGTGCCACCGATGCGATCGAGCCAAGTGTGCCCAAGTAACGTTCTAATTGGGCTGCCACGCGGCGTCCACTGGCTTGCATCTCGCTCACAAATTCTTCTTTGCTACACAGGGGCTCTGTTTGCAGCAAAAACAAACCCGCACTGATGACTTGTCCTAAAGCGGAAGTGGACTGAATATGCTGAATGGATTCGGGTCGTGGGACGCCGCGTTGAGAGATGGAAAGCACATCGTTGAGCAGTGTGGGGGGGAGAACAACGCTGCTGCGCAGGTTGTAGAAGCGCTCGATGATCAAAGCCAAAGCGATGACCGAACACAGCAAAAGTGGCCAAACTGGCCATCCAGCGGCTTGTATGATTCCGAACAAAGGCGTCTCTCCAATATGTGCTGTCAATTATCACCCAGCTTTAAGAATGTCCAGCGATAACCAAACCTCCTATGTTTGGACTGTCAGCGCTTTGAACAAAGCGATTGCCGATTCCTTGAAAGCACGCTTTGCCATGGTCTCGGTGCAAGGCGAGTTGTCAGGATTTACCAAAGCCAGCAGTGGCCATTGTTATTTCAACCTCAAGGACAGCGGCGCACAGATTCGCTGCGCCTTGTTTCGCCGCACTGCCGAGCAATTGAATTTTTCGCCCCGTGATGGGCAGCTGGTGCAAGCCCAAGCGCGTGTTGCTGTTTACGAGCCAAGGGGCGAGATGCAGTTGGTGGTTGAAGCTTTGCGCCCTGCTGGCGCTGGTCAGCTGCATGAAGCTTTTTTGCAGCTCAAGGCCAAATTAGAGGTGCAGGGCTTGTTTGCGCACGACCGCAAACGTGCCATTCCCTTGTATCCCCGCTGCATTGGCGTGGTGACGTCTTTGGCGGCAGCCGCTTTGCATGATGTGGTCACAGCCCTTGAGCGGCGAGTCCCGCATATTCCCGTGATAGTGTCTCCCTCTGCCGTGCAAGGGGCTGATGCGCCACCCCAGCTGGTGCAGGCATTGCAGGCCTTGGCGGCTAGGCCCGAGGTCGAGGTGATATTGCTTGTCAGGGGCGGTGGCTCCATGGAAGATTTATGGGCCTTTAACGATGAGCAGCTTGCGCATGCCATTGTGAACAGCCCAGTCCCAGTGATATCAGGGGTAGGCCATGAAATCGACATCACCATCGCCGATTTGTGTGCCGATTTGCGTGCCCCCACGCCCACGGCGGCGGCCGAGCTTTGTGCGTTACCCAGAGAAAGCTTGGCGCAAGATTTAGCTGCCATTCAAGCCTTTTTGGATGCCGAGTTGGCACAAGCGATTGATAACCGCGCACAAAGCTTGGATCGCTTGCAAGCAGTGCTTGCCAGACCTTCGATGTGGGCCAACAAACAGCTGCACCATTTGTCGCAGTATTCCTCTCGCTTAGGTCGGGCGGGACAGCAAGTACTGAGTCGCCAAGCCATGGTGCTAGAACCTCAGGCCGTCAGACTCACGCGAGCTGCACACGATTTGCCTGCACAAATGGACCAGCGCTTGTCGCGAGCGGCTTTGTTGCTGGGTTCGCTTGACCCCGCCTTGGTATTGCAGCGGGGCTATGCATGGCTTGAGAACAGGCAAGGCCAAGCAGTGGCCTCTGTACAAGAGTTGAGGGTTGGGGAGCAGCTTCAGGCCCGAATGACAGATGGTGTGGCCGATATGCAGGTGATAGCGACCCACCGCCATTGAGTAACGATAAATTATTTTCTAGCAAACACAGCTGACTTGAGCTTGAAGCCTTTGCCAATTTTCTTTTTTGCAAACCAACCTTGGTTCATCTCCAGCACAAAACGCAAGGGTTTTTCTGAGCAGTGCGACTCGGTGGATTGCGGTTGCATATCAGCCATATTAACGATCACGCCATCCTCATCCACAAAAGCAGCTGTCAACGGGAGCAAGGTGTTTTTCATCCAAAAACATAGCTTCTGAGGCTCTTCAAAGATAAACAGCATCCCCTCATGTGCTGGCATGTCCTTGCGAAACATCAGTCCGATTTGCCTTTGCTCAGGGGTTTGGGCAATTTGGGCATCGATTTGAAACATTCCTGCTTGAATGACCGTGCGTTGCAAATTGGTTTGCGGCTCTTGTGCCCAGCCCAGCATCGGAGCGGCCAAGGCAACCAAGACAAACACAGTTCTCTGAAAGAAAACCTTCAGGCGAGGCACAGGGAAAATAGTAAGCTGGTTCATAGGTTGCTTGGTTAGAATGACAGAACTTTTTGGAGACATACACTTGTATCAGCATATCAAGGTGCCCGCCCAGGGCGAAAAAATTATCGTCAACAAAGACATGTCTTTGACTGTCCCCCTGCAGCCCATCATCCCCTATATCGAGGGCGACGGCACCGGACTGGATATCACCCCTGTCATGCTCAAAGTGGTCGATGCCGCTGTTGCCAAAGCCTATGGCGGTAAGCGACAAATTCACTGGATGGAAGTCTATGCCGGTGAAAAGTCTACCCAAATTTATGGCCCAGATGTGTGGTTGCCGGAAGAAACTTTGGCTGTCTTGAGAGAGTATGTGGTGTCCATCAAAGGCCCACTCACCACCCCCGTGGGAGGCGGTATCCGCTCCCTCAATGTGGCTTTGCGCCAAGAACTCGATTTGTATGTGTGCTTGCGTCCTGTGCAGTATTTCAAAGGGGTGCCTTCTCCTTTGAAAGAGCCAGAGAAGACCCATATGGTGATCTTCCGCGAAAACTCGGAGGACATTTACGCCGGTATTGAATACGAAGCCGAGAGCGACAAGGCGAAAAAGCTGATCAAGTTTTTGATCGATGAAATGGGCGTGACCAAAATTCGTTTCCCCAATACCTCGGGTATCGGCATCAAGCCCGTTTCGCGTGAAGGTACTGAGCGTTTGGTGCGCAAAGCGATCCAATACGCAATTGACAACGATAAGCCCAATGTGACCATTGTTCACAAAGGCAACATCATGAAATACACCGAAGGCGGTTTCCGTGACTGGGCTTATGCCCTGGCTCAAAAAGAGTTCGGTGCGCAGTTGATCGACGGCGGCCCTTGGTGCAAATTTAACAACCCCAAAACTGGCAAAGAGATCATCGTCAAGGACAGCATTGCCGACGCCTTCTTGCAGCAAATTTTGCTTCGCCCTGCCGAGTACAGCGTCATTGCCACCTTGAATTTGAACGGCGACTACATCTCTGACGCCTTGGCAGCGCAGGTGGGCGGTATTGGCATCGCGCCTGGCGCCAATTTGTCCGATTCTGTGGCCTGCTTTGAGGCCACCCACGGCACGGCGCCCAAATATGCGGGCAAAGACTACGTCAACCCTGGGTCTGAAATTTTGTCTGCAGAAATGATGCTGCGCCACATGGGTTGGTTTGAGGCTGCCGACCTCATCATTTCCTCTATGGAAAAGTCTATTCTCAGCAAAAAAGTCACCTACGACTTTGCGCGCTTGATGGAAGGTGCAACCCAAGTCAGTTGCTCAGGCTTTGGTCAAGTGATGATCGACCACATGTAAAGCTTCAAAGCCCCTCTTTCAGCAGTTTTGACCTAACAGGTTGGCTCTGAATTGAGGGGTTCTGAGTCGCGTGTTGCGTGTGCTGACCTGGGGCTCTGCTGCGTTGTCTGGGCTTGCAGGTGCGGCAATGACCTTGATATTTTTTGCCATCCATCCGCGTGGGCCTTCAACGGGTTCGTACATGACACTGGCGCCTTGTTGAAGTGTTTTAAAACCCACCATGTCAACTTGGCTGAAATGTGCAAACACATCCTGTCCAATTTCTGAGGACTCGATAAAACCAAATCCCTTGTGGTTGTTAAACCATTTAACAATGCCAAAAGCCATGAACTACCCCTTATCAATTTAATTTTTAATAAATGAATACTTAAAAATTAGAATACAGTTTTAATTTTTTGTAAAGTAATTTTAAATAATTATTTCAATTGGATTTCTGGACATTTTTCTAAATTTTCATGAGCGCTAGGCGGCATCGATAGAATGTAAGCATGTCAAGCACCCCATCAAAGCCTGTCGTCCCACCCGTACACCCAGGAGATTCTGATTCCGTCGTCTTAGAGCGTCGCACTCAGCGTACCCAACCGCCGCAGATGTACCAAGTCGTCATGCTCAATGACGATTTCACCCCCATGGAATTTGTGGTCATGGTGTTGCAAGAATTTTTTGGCAAAGACCGCGAAGCAGCCACCCAAATCATGCTGAAAATCCATTTGGATGGCAAAGGCATATGTGGGGTTTACACCAAGGATGTTGCTGCCAGCAAAGTCGACCAAGTCCAAGATGCCGCTCATCAAGCGGGACACCCGCTACAAGCTTTGCTTGAGCCCATTGAATAATGCCCCATCATTTCCATATACAGTTGAACCTACACAAAGATCGCCACAAGGAATTCCCATGATTGCCCAAGAACTTGAAGTCAGCTTACACATGGCCTTTGTAGAGGCCAGGCAACAGCGGCATGAATTCATCACCGTCGAGCACCTGCTTCTTGCCTTGCTTGACAACCCCAGTGCCGCAGAAGTTCTGCGGGCTTGTTCTGCCAACATTGATGACTTGCGCAAATCGCTTTCCAATTTCATCAAAGACAACACACCGCAAGTGGCTGGAACCGATGAGGTGGACACCCAGCCCACTTTAGGCTTTCAGCGCGTGATCCAACGCGCCATCATGCATGTGCAATCCACTGGCAATGGCAAAAAAGAAGTCACTGGCGCCAATGTGTTGGTCGCTATCTTTGGCGAGAAAGACTCCCATGCGGTCTATTACCTCCACCAGCAAGGCGTGACGCGTTTGGACGTGGTGAATTTCATTGCCCACGGCATCAAGAAAAACGATCCCCAAGAACCCAGCAAGAGTGCGGAATCATCGTCCTCGGAAAATGAGGAGTCGAACGAGAAATCAGAAAAAGCTTCACCTTTGGAGCAATTTACCCAGAACCTCAACCAATTGGCCAAGGACGGAAAGATTGACCCCTTGATTGGTCGCGAATACGAGGTGGAGCGGGTCATTCAAATCCTGTGTCGTCGTCGCAAAAACAATCCCTTGTTGGTGGGCGAAGCGGGTGTAGGAAAGACCGCGATTGCCGAGGGTTTGGCTTGGCGCATCACCCAAAAAGAAGTGCCAGAAATCTTGGCTGATTCTCAGGTTTATTCTTTGGACATGGGTGCTTTGTTGGCAGGTACCAAGTACCGTGGTGACTTTGAGCAACGCCTCAAAGGCGTTTTAAAGTCCTTGAAAGACAAGCCCAATGCTGTTTTGTTCATTGATGAGATCCATACCTTGATCGGTGCCGGTGCAGCTTCTGGTGGCACCTTGGATGCATCCAATTTACTCAAGCCCGCCTTGAGTTCGGGACAACTCAAGTGCATAGGCGCCACCACTTTCACAGAGTACCGCGGTATTTTTGAAAAAGACGCGGCTCTTTCACGGCGCTTCCAAAAAGTCGATGTGGTTGAACCCACGGTCGAGCAAACCGTGGATATTCTCAAGGGTTTGAAGTCCCGCTTTGAAGAGCACCACAGCGTGAAGTACGCATTGGCAGCGTTGCAAGCTGCCGCAGAGTTGAGCGCCAAATACATCAATGACCGCCATTTGCCCGATAAAGCCATCGACGTCATCGACGAGGCAGGTGCAGCGCAACGCATACTGCCTGTGTCCAAGCGTAAAAAGACCATCAGCAAGACTGAAATTGAAGACATCGTCGCCAAAATCGCGCGTATTCCGCCTGCCAGCGTGTCCAACGATGACCGCGGCAAACTGCAAACCTTAGAGCGCGATTTGAAAAGCGTGGTCTTTGGACAAGACAAGGCCTTGGAGGTCTTGGCCTCAGCCGTCAAGATGGCCCGCTCGGGTCTTGGCAAAGCCGACAAACCTATCGGGTCCTTTTTGTTCAGCGGCCCAACAGGGGTTGGCAAGACCGAAGCCGCCAAGCAACTGGCTTATATCTTGGGCATTGAGTTGATTCGCTTTGACATGTCGGAGTACATGGAGCGACATGCTGTTAGTCGCCTGATTGGCGCACCTCCCGGCTATGTGGGCTTTGACCAAGGGGGCTTGCTGACCGAAGCCGTGACCAAGAAACCCCATTCCGTTTTGCTGCTGGATGAAATTGAAAAGGCCCATCCCGACATCTTCAATGTGCTTCTTCAGGTCATGGACCATGGCACATTGACAGACAACAACGGCCGCAAAGCTGATTTCCGCAACGTCATCATCATCATGACGACCAATGCGGGTGCTGAGACGATGAACAAATCGACCATTGGCTTTACCAACGCTCGCGAAGCGGGCGACGAACTGGCTGACATCAAGCGCTTGTTCACCCCCGAGTTTCGCAACCGTTTGGATGCCACCGTCAGCTTCAAAGCCCTTGATGAAGTCGTCATCATGCGGGTCGTGGATAAATTCTTGCTGCAACTCGAGACCCAGTTGGCAGAGAAAAAGGTTGATGTCACATTCACCGATGTCTTGCGCAAATTCTTGGCGAAAAAAGGTTTTGACCCTCTCATGGGCGCTCGCCCCATGCAACGCCTGATTCAAGACATGATTCGACGTGCTTTGGCTGACGAGTTGCTGTTTGGTCGACTCACCGAGGGTGGCCGTTTGACGGTTGATATCGATGACAAGGAAGAGGTATTGCTCGATATCCAACCTTTGCCAAAGAAAGAATCCAGAGCGTCTAAGTCTGAGCCCGCCGAGCCCGAAGAAGCTGAGGCGGGTTAAGCGTGGCTGGTCACAGCAAATGGGCAAATATCCAGCATCGCAAGGGTCGTCAAGACGAAAAGCGTGGCAAAGTTTGGACCCGTGTGATTCGCGAAATCATGGTGGCTGCACGCTTGGGTGGTGGAGATTTGGACACCAACCCACGTTTGCGCATGGCTGTTGAAAAAGCCAAGTCGGTCAATTTGCCAGCTGACACCGTCAAGCGCAATATTGATAAAGCCACCGGCAACCTCGAAGGCGTCAATTACGAAGAAATTCGCTATGAAGGTTATGGCGTAGGCGGTGTGGCTTTGATTGTGGACACCATGACGGACAACAAAGTTCGCACTGTTGCCGAAGTGCGCCACGCGTTGAATAAACATGGCGGCAATCTTGGCACAGAGGGCTCTGTGGCTTTTCAATTCAAGCACTGTGGGCAACTCCTCTTGGCACCTGGCACCTCAGAAGACGCGGTGATGGAAGCCGCCTTGGACGCTGGTGCAGACGATGTCCTGGTTGACGAAGATGGGGCGGTTGAAGTCTTAACCTCGCCTACGGCTTTCGAGGCTGTCAAAGCTGCGCTTGATGCCGCAGGCCTGCAAGCCGGCATGGCTGAAGTGACTTATCGCCCCGAAGTCACCATCGATTTGAATGACGATGACCGACTGAAAATGCAAAAAATCATTGACGCCCTTGAAGAACTCGACGATGTTCAAGAGGTTTTTCATAACGCGGCGCTATGAAAATACTCATGGTCGGTGGTGGTGGTCGCGAACATGCACTGGCTTGGAAGCTCAATCTTTCTCCGCAGGTCCAACGTGTTTATGTCGCTCCAGGCAATGGGGGCACGGCCAAGCAGAAAGATTTTGACAACATCGCGCTCACCGATAAGGTGGCATTGCGCGAATGGGCGCAAGCTAATCACATTGATTTGACTGTCGTCGGCCCCGAAGCCCCATTGGCGGGGGGCATTGTGGACGAATTCCGCCAGCACGGACTGCGAATTTTTGGCCCCACGCAAGCGGCCGCCCAGCTTGAAAGTTCCAAAGCATTTTCTAAAGCCTTCATGGTCAGGCATGGCATTCCTACAGCCGTTTACCAAACTTTTGAGGATGCTTCCTTGGCCCATGCCTATGTCGATGCCAAGGGCGCTCCCATTGTGGTGAAGGCCGATGGCTTGGCTGCGGGCAAAGGCGTGGTGGTTGCCATGGATGTGCAAGAAGCCCATGCGGCCATCGACCATATGCTTGCCAACGATGCGGGCGTCCAGCACAACCAAGGCGTCGCTAGAGTCGTCATTGAAGAGTTTTTGGATGGCGAAGAGGCCAGTTTCATGGTGGTTGCCCACGGCTTGGCGGCGGTGCCCTTGGCCACTTCGCAGGACCACAAGCGTTTGTTGGATGCCGATATGGGCCCCAACACGGGCGGCATGGGCGCCTATTCACCCGCACCGGTGGTCACGCCTGAAATACACGCCAAAGTCATGCGTGAAGTGATTCACCCCACACTCAAAGGCATGCAGCAAGATGGCATTCCTTACACGGGTTTTCTTTATGCCGGCTTGATGATTGGTCGTGAAGGCAAACTCAAGGTACTTGAGTTCAACTGCCGAATGGGCGACCCTGAAACACAACCCATCATGATGCGACTCAAAAGCGATTTGCTTGAATTGCTGTGGGCTGCCACGGATGCTGATCCCCTGACACTTTCAAATATCGACCTGCAATGGGACAGACGTTGTGCACTTGGCGTGGTCATGGCCGCCGCCAACTACCCCGCAACACCCAAACTTGGGCAAGAGATTCATGGGCTGCCAGCCGACACCGATGAGGCCATGGTGTTTCACGCAGGCACCGTTCTTAAAGATGGCAAGATTTTCACCAGCGGCGGACGTGTACTGTGTGTGACCTCCCTTGGCGACACTGTCAAGCAAGCCCAGACCCATGCCTACGCTGTGGCTGATCAAGTGCATTTCGAAGGAATGCAAATGCGACGTGACATTGGCTTTCGTGCTATTCGCCGATAAAACCAACCATTCGACCTAAGGCCTCATTGACATGAACCCTTCATTTGAACCAGTCAGAAACTACTTGCTTGGGTTGCAACAACGCATTACATCGGCCTTAAGTGCCATCGATGGCCACGTGTTTATGAGCGACCCATGGGAAAAACCTCCTGGCGAAACCCTTCAAGGCAATGGCATCACCCAAATTTTAGAAAACGGCAATGTTTTTGAAAGAGCCGGTTGCGGGTTTTCGCATGTGCGTGGCCCCAAATTACCCCCTTCGGCCACACAACATCGCCCAGAACTGGCAGGCTCTTCTTTTGAAGCCATGGGCGTGTCCTTGGTGTTTCATCCGCGCAATCCCTATGTGCCAACGGTGCATTTGAATGTTCGGGCTTTGTTGGCCCAGCCGGCGTCAGGTGAAGCCGTGGCGTGGTTTGGCGGCGGGATGGATTTAACGCCTTACTATGGGTTTGATGAAGACGCTCGCCACTTCCATACCCAGTGCAAACATTCACTCGATGGTTTTGATACTTCCTATTACCCTCGATTTAAAAAATGGTGCGATGAGTATTTTTTCCTCAAGCACCGAAACGAACCTCGCGGCGTAGGCGGCATCTTTTTTGATGATTTTTCAGAGCTTGGTTTTGAAAAGAGTTTTTCTATGATGCAAAGCGTGGGGAACGCTTTCAATGAAGCCTATTTCCCCATTGTCAGCAAACGAATGGACACCTCTTACGGCGAACGTGAGCGCAACCACCAACTTTACCGGCGGGGGCGCTATGTAGAGTTCAATTTGGTCTGGGACAGGGGCACCCACTTTGGCCTTCAGTCCGGCGGCCGTACCGAGTCGATTCTGATGTCTTTGCCGCCCATGGTGAGTTGGTCTTATCAGCAAACGCCTGAGGCGGGTTCTGCAGAAGAAAAACTTTACACACACTTTTTGGTTCCCCAAGATTGGGCCCAAGGCGCTTGAGCCAAGTTCTGCGCATCGGTATGTTTGGGGGGGCTTTTGACCCTCCCCATCTTGCGCACCAAGCATTAGCCCAAGCCCTTATCCAGCATCAGCAACTTGATCTTTTGTACATCGTCCCGACGGGACAAGCTTGGCATAAATCGCGTGTTTTGTCCGATGCCAGTCACCGCTTGGCCATGACGCGCTTGGCTTTTCACAACATGCCGCAAGTGGTGGTGGATGACATGGAAACGCGACGCGAGGGTCCAAGCTATACCGTCGACACCTTAGACGAGTTGAAAATTCGCCACCCCAATGCCCATTTTTGTGTTCTTGTAGGGGCTGACCAAGCCGCAAGCCTTACCCTTTGGCACCAATGGCAGCGCCTGTTGGAGATGGCCAAATTGGTGGTGGTTCAACGTCCTGTTACAGGTACTGACAAGGCTTACTCTGACGAGTGGCACAATCTCCCCTCAGATCGGGTGATGCGTATGAACATACCTTTGATGAATATCAGCTCTTCTTCCGTGCGTGCCAGTTATGTGTCGGGCCATCCAGAGTCTGACCTTCTCTCCCCCCCCGTCGCCCATTACATCCAACAACACCATCTTTATTTGGAGCCCCATGACAGAAGCCGCTGAAAAAAAAGACGTTCAAAAACTGCAAAGAAGCATTGTTGACAGTTTGGAGGATGTCAAAGCGCAAGACATCGTGGTCTTCAACACCGAACATTTGTCTTCATTGTTTGAGCGAGTCGTCATTGCCAGTGGTACGTCCAATCGACAAACCAAAGCCTTGGCCGCCAGTGTGCGCGATGGTGTCAGAGATGCAGGTTTTGCCAAGCCCCGTATGGAAGGCGAAGACAACGGCGAATGGATCATCGTCGACTGCGGCTCTGTGGTGGTCCACATCATGCAGCCAGCCATTCGTACCTACTACCACTTGGAAGAGATTTGGGGCGAAAAACCTGTGCGCATCAAACTCGGCGCACCCAAGCCCGTCATTGAAAAACCACCTGCTGCTGTGAAAACCGTGAGCGCCAAGCCTGCTGCCAAAAAG
>CALPPP020000025.1 GCA_943325485.2 Rickettsia typhi | reverse complement strand
TTCAATGACTATTTTTTGCCAGAAGCCGCTGTGTCACTGAAACAAGGAGCAGGGCGCTTGATTCGGCGTGAAAGCGATCGAGGCGCTTTGGTGGTTTGCGACAACCGCTTGGTCAGCACCGGTTATGGCAGACGTTTACTGGCCAATTTGCCACCAATGCAAAGGGTTCAGACCTTGCCAGAACTTTTGCAAGCTTTGGCGGGTCTCACCAAAACTGATACCAACGCTTGCTAGGGCTTGCTGGCGGTGGTGGTGGGGCTTTATCGGTGAAATACTGGCTTTGGGGATAAGAGCTTTCAAGCACCCGAATCGTGTCTTCCTTGAGCTTGGTCAAGCCCAAAGCCTCGTAAGAATCGATCAAAATGATGAGGGCATCTTCCACCGCTGCAATGTTTTGATAGTCGTTGAGGGTGGTTTGTGCGCGGTTGATGGCCGCCACATAAGCGCCCTTTTTGTAATAGTGGCGAGCGACTTTGATCTCGGATTTCGCAAGCAAATTGACGATATGCCGCATCCGCAAAGTGGCGTCTGGTGTGTAGTTTGAATTGGGAAAGCGGGTCACCAACTCTTTGTAGGCTTCAAAAGACTCACGTGCAGCCATTTGGTCTCGCTCGGCCAAGTCCTGCTTGAACCATTTGGACAGCAGTCCTAAATCGTCATTGAAATTGACAGTGCCTTTGAGGTACAGCGCGTAGTCAAGGGCTGGGCTTGCAGGGTTGAGCTTGATAAAGCGGTCCAAGGTGACGATGGCAGTGGCGCGATCCCCGTTTTTGTAGAGGGCGTAGGCCTTGTCGAGTTGGGCTTGTTGGGCCAAAACGGTTCCAGCGGCTCTTCCTTCGAGTTTGTCGTAAAGGGCAATGGCCTTGTCGTACAAAGCGCCGTTCATGCTGTCTCGGGCTTCCTCGTAGATTTCTTCGGGTTTCATCTTGAGGGTCTTGTCTTTTTCTTCGGTCGCGCAACCAAAGAGTACAAGCGTTGCCAACACCACCGATAATGAAATGAATCTCAACACAGTCAACCTTTAGGCTTTGAATGGCATGCATTATCAACGATGAGCCCTACCCACAAAGCACCACCAGCCCTCCCGATATTGGCTGAACTCGAAAGCGATGACCTCGCCCCAGAGGTAGAAGTACGCGAACTCACCATCACCACCGAGTTGCACAGGCAACGCTTGGACCGCGCTTTGGTGTCCTTGTTACCCGAGTTTTCACGCAACCATTTGAAGCACATGATCGAAGACGGTTGCGTTCGCTTGGGCGAACAGGTGGTGACCAAGGTGGCGCATCTGGTCAAAGCGTTTGAAGCTTGTCAGGTGCGATTGCAACCCACCGATATGTCGCAGGCCTTTGTGCCACAAGACTTACCTTTGGATGTGGTCTTTGAAGACGAACATTTACGCGTCATCCATAAACCCGTTGGCATGGTGGTTCACCCCGCCCCTGGCAACTGGAGCGGCACCTTGCTCAATGGTTTGCTGTATTTGGATGCAGGTCTTAAATTGATTCCACGCGCCGGCATCGTCCACCGATTGGACAAGGACACCAGCGGTTTGATGGTCACGGCCCGCACACGCCCCGCCATGGACGCTTTGGTGCAAATGATCGCCGCACGGCAAGTCCACCGCGAGTACCTCGCTATTGCTCACCGCCCTTGGCGTGGTGCGCTCTTGCGTGAGGTGGACGCACCCATAGGACGTGATTCGCGCCAACGTTTGCGCATGGCCGTGGTCGACTTGGCCAAGCAGTCTGGCAAAACCGCGCACACCAGTTTGCGTTGCTTGGAAAGCCAAGATTTGGGCTGTTTGGTGCATTGCACTTTGCATACCGGCCGCACCCACCAAATCCGCGTGCACATGGCTTCCATTGGTCACCCCTTGTTGGCTGATACCTTGTATGGGGGAAGCCATGCCGCCAAACTGCAGCGCCAAGCTTTGCATGCTTACAAATTGGGTTTCATCCATCCCATGACGGGGGAGTCCATGCAATTTCACAGGGCCATGCCCCCCGACATGCAGCAAGCCCTGTCAGATTGGGGTCTGTCTGAGGTGCTCAGTTAGAATAGCGGGTTAAATTTCCCTCGGAATACCTGTTATGAACACCTTGGATGCCAAGCGTGTCCTCGAAACCGCTCTGCTATGCGCCGTACAACCTTTGTCGGTGCGCGAGCTGCGCCAGCTGTTTAACGATGAGCTGGGCGCCGACACGCTCAAAACACTTTTGCAAGACGTCCAAGACGACTGGACACAGCGTGGCATTGAATTGGTTCAAGTGGCCAGCGGCTGGCGTATGCAAAGCCGCCCCGAAATGCGCGACTTTTTGGACCGCTTGCACCCAGAAAAACCGCCTAAATACTCTCGGGCCGCGATGGAAACCTTGGCCATCATCGCCTATCGTCAACCGGTGACGCGCGGCGACATGGAAGATATCCGTGGCGTGACCATCAATTCCTTGGTGCTCAAGCAACTCGAAGACCGCGGCTGGGTTGAGGTCATTGGCCACCGCGAAACGGTGGGCAGGCCCATGCTCTACGCCACCACCAAACAGTTTTTAGACGATTTGGGTGTGGCCTCACTGGACCAGTTGCCCCCTTTGGAGGCCCCAGGTGCCGTGAGCGAGTTCTTCAGTTCTGCATCGATCGACGAAGTTGACCCTGCCCAAATGCCCATGGCCTTGGAAGAGCCTGGCGAGACCGCCACGTGAGCGAAGACAGCCCCAAGCTGCACAAAGTCTTGGCCCAATCGGGTCTGGGTTCTCGCCTTGAGATGGAACGACTCATCGGCGAAGGCCGCATCACTGTCAATGATGAGCTGGCCCATGTGGGTCAGCGCATACAGTTTGGCGATCGCATCAAGGTCAATGGTCGGGCGATTCCCGTGCGCATCCAAGCCATGCCGGTACGCGTTTTGGCTTATCACAAGCCGGTGGGCGAAATCGTCAGCCGTGATGACCCGCAGAACCGTCCCACTGTGTTTCGCAAGCTGCCACGTCTTTACCAAGGTAAATGGCAAGCCGTGGGCCGCCTAGACCTCAATACCGAGGGCTTGTTGTTGTTCACAAGTTCGGGTGAGCTCGCGAACAAGCTGATGCACCCCCGATTTGGCCTAGAGCGCGAATACGCGGTGCGGGTCTTGGGGGCTTTGAGCAATATCGAAAAAGAAAAGCTGCTGTCAGGCGTGAACCTTGAAGATGGTATGGCGCAGTTTGGTAGCCTGGAGGACGGTGGTGGCGAGGGTGCAAATTGCTGGTACCGCGTCACCATCCAAGAAGGGCGCAACCGTGAGGTGCGTCGCATGTTTGAGGCGGTGGGCCATGCGGTCAGCCGCTTGATACGCATCCGCTACGGCAAGATGGTGCTTCCCCGAGGCTTAAAGCGCGGCGACTGGATGGAGTTAGACGCCGCAGACATTGACCAACTCACAAGAAGTGCAGGCGCATCGCATTTGGGAGCGGCAAGAACGCCTCACCAAGCCACGGTTGCCAAGCCCAGCCTTCCCAGACGCACTCCCGCCAAAACCGGCAAGGCAAGCCCCTCACGAGAGCTGTTTATCGGTGCCGACAGCTTGGCCCGTCAGCGTCGCGACCAAAAAACTGCAGTGGCCCGATCTAAGCCCAAACCCCGCAAGGCTAAAATCTGATTACTCAGGCTCAGCCTTACCCATTTTTTGATAACTTTTGGAAACTTAACCATGGCAATTGAACGCACCCTCTCCATCATCAAACCCGACGCAGTGGCCAAAAACGTCATTGGTCAAATTTATTCGCGTTTTGAAGGCGCTGGCCTCAAAGTCATCGCCTCGCGCATGGCGCATCTCAGCCGTGGTGAAGCCGAGGCTTTTTACGGTGTGCACAAAGCGCGTCCTTTTTTCAAAGATTTGGTCGATTTCATGATTTCTGGCCCTGTCATGATTCAGGTGCTTGAAGGCGAAAACGCCATCCTGAAAAACCGTGACTTGATGGGCGCTACCGACCCCAAGAAGGCCGACAAAGGCACCATCCGTGCCGATTTTGCTGACAGCATCGATGCCAATGCTGTTCATGGCTCCGATGGCCCTGACACAGCTGCCCAAGAAATTGCCTTCTTCTTTGCCGGCATGAATGTTTTTGGTCACTGAAATGCGTTTCTCCCTCTAAGCCATGAAGACCAATCTGCTCGATTTCGATCTGGACGGTTTGGTCGCTTGGTGCTTGGCGCAGGGAGAAAAAAAATTCCGTGCGGTTCAGCTTTTTCGCTGGATCCATCAAAAAGGCGTGGCTGACTTCTCGCAAATGAGCGACTTGGCGCAAAGCCTGCGTACCAAGTTGCAGGCCAGCGCTGAAATTGTCCCCCTCCCAGTCGTCAGCCGCCACGATTCAGCCGATGGCACCATCAAATGGATGTTCGATGTGGGTCAAGGCAACGCCATCGAAACCGTGTTCATCCCCGAAACCGACCGCGGTACCTTGTGTATTTCTTCCCAAGCCGGCTGTGCCGTGGGTTGCACGTTTTGCTCCACCGGCGCACAGGGTTTCAGCCGCAACTTGAGCACGGCAGAAATCATTGCCCAACTCTGGTTTGCCGAGCGTACCTTGCGCCTTGAACGCGGTGTTGATGAGCGCGTCATCTCCAATGTGGTGATGATGGGCATGGGTGAACCTTTGCAAAACTATGCGGCCTTGGTCCCCGCCCTTAAAACCATGCTGGACGACCATGGCTATGGCCTGTCGCGCCGCCGTGTGACGGTCTCTACCTCGGGTGTGGTGCCGATGATGGAACGCTTGGGCCTTGACTGCCCTGTGGCTTTGGCAGTGTCTTTGCATGCCCCGTCTGACGCCTTGCGCGATGAATTGGTACCTTTGAATACAAAGTACCCATTGGCGGAGTTGCTGCAAGCCTGCCGCGACTATTTAGACCATGCCCCACGCGACTTCATCACCTTTGAGTACTGCATGCTCGAAGGGGTGAACGACACGAATGTTCATGCAAATGCCTTGGTTGAGTTGGTACGCCCCCGTCACGAAGAGCCCTTGCCCTGCAAGTTCAACCTGATCCCCTTCAACCCCTATCCCGCCTCTGGCTTGACGCGCTCAGCACCCGATCGGGTCAAAGCTTTCGCCGCTATTTTGAGTGAGGCTGGTATCGTCACCACCATCCGCAAAACCCGCGGCGACGACATTGCCGCGGCCTGCGGCCAACTCGCGGGTGAAGTTCAAGACCGTACTGATGTGTCGGGTAGACGTGCCAAGACCATTCGCATTCATGCTTGATACGGCAAAATTCAACCATGACTTCAACTGAACAAGCTATTCCTTTTTCCATCCCCGCGCGGCACCACAGTCTGCAGGCCAAGGTGAGCTGGGGTGACCATGTGGTGACTGTGGGCGGGGACGCGCCAGTGCGTGTCCAATCCATGACCAACACAGACACAGGTGACGCCATCGGCACAGCCATCCAGGTAAAAGAACTCGCGCTGGCCGGCTCAGAGCTGGTGCGCATCACGGTGGACACGCCAGAATCAGCCAAAGCCGTACCCTATATCCGCGAGCAGCTCGACAAAATGGGCATCCCTGTGCCACTGGTCGGCGACTTTCATTACAACGGACACCGACTGCTCACGGATTTTCCTGACTGCGCCAAGGCCCTGTCCAAATACCGTATCAACCCTGGCAATGTGGGCAAGGGTGACAAGCACGACAAACAGTTTGCCCAAATGATTGAGGCCGCCGTCAAGTACGACAAAGTCGTGCGCATTGGCGTGAACTGGGGCAGCCTAGACCAAGAATTGCTGGCCAAACTCATGGACGACAACGCCTTGCGTTCCAACCCTTGGGACGCCAAACAGGTGATGTACCAAGCGTTGGTCACTTCTGCCCTTGAATCTGCTGAGTTAGCCGAGCGTTTAGGCCTGCCGCGCCATCAAATCATTCTCAGCTGCAAGATGAGCGGCGTACAAGACTTGGTGGCGGTCTACCGCGAACTTGCCAAAAGAACCAACCATTCGCTTCATTTGGGACTCACTGAGGCAGGCATGGGCGTTAAGGGCACAGCCGCCTCCAGCGTGGCCTTGGGTTTGTTGCTGCAAGAAGGCATTGGTGACACCATCCGTGTGTCGCTCACCCCTCAGCCTGGTGAAGCTCGCACCCAAGAGGTGTTGATTGCGACCGAAATTTTGCAAGCTTTGGGGCTGCGCAGTTTTGTGCCCAGTGTCACCGCTTGCCCTGGTTGCGGACGAACCACCAGCACCACGTTCCAAGAACTCGCGCAAGAAATCGATGTGTTTTTGCGCGACAAAATGCCGGTGTGGCGTAAGCAGTACCCCGGTGTAGAGGGCCTGAAAGTCGCGGTCATGGGTTGTATTGTCAATGGCCCCGGTGAAAGCAAACACGCCGACATCGGCATCAGCTTGCCCGGCAATGGGGAAGCACCTGCGGCACCTGTTTTTATCGATGGCGAAAAAGCACTCACCTTGCGCGGCGACAATATCGCCAAAGAATTCCACGATATTGTCGAGAACTACATACAGAAAAAATTTGCGGTCAGCGCCTAAGTCGCACCGCCTTCAAACACCATGGCTGACAAATTAAGCGCCGTCAAAGGCATGAACGATATATTGCCGCCCGACTCAGCTCGTTGGGAGGCCTTGGAGGCTGCAGTGCGCGAGGTCATGCGTGTGTTTGCTTACCGCAATATTCGTACGCCCATCGTCGAGCCCACCGCCTTGTTTGTGCGTGGCTTGGGCGAGGTGACCGATATCGTTGAAAAGGAGATGTACTCCTTTGAAGACCGGTTGAACGGTGAGCAACTCACTTTGCGGCCTGAGTCCACAGCGGGTGTGGTGCGGGCCGTGGTTGAGCACAATTTGCTTTATGAAGGGGGCAAGCGCCTGTATTACATGGGTCCCATGTTTCGCCACGAGCGCCCTCAGAGGGGCAGGTACAGACAGTTTCATCAAATTGGCGCTGAAGCGCTGGGGTTTGGTGGCCCAGAGGTGGATGCTGAATTGATACTTCTGGCTTGCGCTCTGTGGGAGCGACTGGGTTTGCAGAACGTGCGCTTGGAGCTCAACAGTTTGGGCCAACCACCCGAGCGTTTGCAACACCGTGCTGCCTTGATCACGTATTTTGAGCAACACGCCGAGCAACTTGATGAGGACGCTAAACGCCGCTTGCACAGCAATCCTTTGCGAATTTTGGACAGCAAAAACCCTGCCATGAAAGCCTTGAATGATGCGGCGCCTAAGTTGCTGGATTTTCTTGGTGAGCAAAGCTTGGCACATTTCAATGCGGTCAAAGCCATGTTGGACGCCCATGGTGTGACCTACACCATCAACCCGCGTTTGGTGCGTGGAATGGATTACTACAACCTCACCGTGTTTGAATTCATCACTGAGCAATTGGGTTCACAAGGCACGGTGTGTGGGGGAGGGCGTTACGACTACCTGATCGAGCAAATTGGCGGCAAACCCGCCCCTGCCGTGGGCTGGGCTTTGGGGGTAGAACGCGTACTGGAATTACTAAAGGAGCAAGGTGCTTCTGCTGTCGTTGGGGCGCTGGATGTCTATGCCATCGTGTCTGACGCTGCTGCTTTGCCTAAGGTTTTGCCTGTGTTGCAGCAACTGCGTGCCATGGCGATCTCCATTCAAATGCACGCCCCTGCCAACAGCAACGAAGGCATGGGCAGCATGAAATCGCAGTTCAAAAAGGCGGACAGCAGTGGCGCCAGTTTTGCTCTGGTATTCGGCCCAGATGAGTTGACCCAAAACCAAGTGACGATCAAGAACTTACGCGACGGGCAGGGTGCGCAACGTACCGAGTCCTTGATCAATATCAGCGATTGGGGCCACAGCCTACAATCCGCCCTTTAGTTTTACTGCATCATCAGGAAAATCATGGCTTCGCATCTCGACCTTGAAGAACAAGAGCAACTCGATCAAATCAAATCCTTTTGGACCCAGTGGGGCAATCTGATTACCGGCCTGGTCACTTTGGTCTTGGTGTGTTTTGCTGCTTGGAATGGTTGGAACTATTGGCAGCAGCGTCAGGCCACTCAGGCAGCTGTGTTGTTTGACACCTTTGAAGAAGCCAGCAAGCAGGGCGATTTAGCTCTTTTGACCAGATCGCTCAGCGACTTGCAGGATCAGTTCCCTCGCACCACACTGACGGCCCAAGCATCCCTCTTGGCCGCTAAAACTTTTTTTGATAAAGACAAACCGGCTGAAGCAGAAAAACCGCTTGAGTGGGTCGTCGATCATGCTTCTGACAAAGCCTATGTCGCCCTGGCTCGCCTGCGTTTGTCAGCCTTGGCCATTGAGCGCAAAGACATGGCCAAAGCCCGCAGTTTGGTGGACGGGAAAACTGCTCCCACCGGATTTCAACCACTCTTTGACGACCGAATGGGCGATATTGCGCTGATTGAAGGCAAGAACGAAGAAGCCAAAACCCGATACAGCAGCGCCTACAAAGGCATGGACGAGGCCACCGAGTACCGTCGCTTGATCGAGGTCAAGCTGGGCACCTTGGGTGTGGATGTCGCTTCCCCTGAGTTCAAAAAATGAAGGCTTTTGCCGTCCCGCGTTGGGTGTGGGTTGTTCTCTTGGGCGCTCTTCTTTCGGCCTGCGGAGCCTCAAAGCCCAAACCTGCCCAAATTCCTGCCATCAAAGCGGACAAACCCATCCAAGCCTTGTGGCAGTTCAAGCTCGGCGGCGACGTGTCATTCGTGCAAAGCTTGCAATCCGTGCAAGAACGCATGGCGCTCACTTCAGACGATGGCAAGATTGCCGTGGTCAACACCCGCAATGGTCAGCTTGTATGGCGGCATGAGCTTAAAACAGCCCTCAACACTGGCGCTGGCTTTGATGGCGAGCGTGTGGCAGTGGTCACCCTGAATAACGAACTGGTGATGCTGCAAAACGGCAAGGTGATGTGGCGTAACCGTTTAACTTCGCAGTCCTACACCCCTCCTTTGGTGGCTGGTGAACGTGTTTTCATGATGATGGCTGACCGCTCAATTTTGGCTTTTGATTTGACCAGCGGCCAGCGCTTGTGGATGCAGCAACGCCCTGGTGAGCCCTTGGTGCTCAAGCAAAACGGCGTGCTTATCCCTTTCCAAAACACCTTGTTGGTAGGCTTGGGTGGGCGTTTAACCGCCATCAATCCAGACAACGGTCAACTCAAATGGGACGTGCCGGTTGCCAACCCCCGAGGCATCAACGATTTAGAGCGCTTGGTGGATTTGGTTGCCAAGCCTTCTCGTGTGGACAACTCTGTCTGTGTTCGGGCATTTCAAGCGCAAGTGGGTTGCGTTGACGCCTTGCGCGGCAGCATTTTGTGGACCCGCGCTTCTGTCGGATCGCAAGGGGTCGACGGCGACGCCAAAACGCTGATTGGTACCGAGTCCAACGGCATGGTCCAAGCATGGAGTCGCACCACGGGTGACAGGTTGTGGGACTCTGACCGTTTGAAGTACCGTGAGTTAACCGGTCCCTTGTTCACTTCCAAAGGTGTCGTCATCGGCGACAGCGGCGGCTGGCTGTACCTGCTTTCATCGGCAGACGGCAGTTTGATTAACCGTGTGCAAACCTCTTCAGATGGTTTTGCGTCTACGCCCACTGCTTTGGCCGACGGGGGCTTTGTGGTTTTGACACGCGACGGCTTGCTGCAGGCCTACCAACTTCCCTGATCAGAGAGGCGTCGCTGTGAAACCGGTGATTGCTTTGGTAGGCCGCCCCAACGTGGGCAAATCCACTTTGTTTAACCGCATCACCAAAACCCGTGACGCCATCGTGGCCGACTATGCAGGCCTCACGCGAGATCGCCACTACGGCAACGCCAAACATGGCAAGCAAGAGTTCATCGTCATCGATACCGGCGGTTTTGAGCCCACGGCTGAGAGTGGCATCTTCAAGGAAATGGCCAAGCAAACCCGCCAAGCCGTGGCCGAGTCGGATGCAGTGATTTTTGTGGTGGATGCCCGCCAAGGCATCAGCGCCCAAGACCACGACATCGCCAACTATCTGCGTCGCTTAGGCAAACCGTGTTTGCTGGTGGCCAACAAAGCCGAGGGCATGCAAGAAGGGCACCGCTTGGTCGAGTTTTTCGAACTCGGCTTGGGCGAGGTCATGCCCGTGTCGGCCGCCCATGGCCAAGGCATTCGCAGCATGCTCGACGGCTCTTTGGGCGCTTTGCACCTGCCCGATGTGGACGAGGAAGACGACGGCACGCCCAAGCCATTGAAACTTGCCGTGGTGGGCCGCCCCAATGTGGGCAAATCCACCTTGATCAATACCTGGCTGGGCGAGGAGCGCTTGGTCGCTTTCGATTTGCCAGGTACCACCCGCGACGCCATCCATATTCCTTTTGAACGAGATGGCCAGCAGTTTGAATTGATTGACACGGCAGGACTGCGCCGCAAGGGCAAGGTGTTTGAAGCCATTGAAAAATTCTCGGTGGTGAAAACCTTGCAAGCCATTGAGTCTTCTAATGTGGCTTTGCTGCTGCTTGACGCCACCCAAGGCGTGACCGACCAAGACGCGCATATCGCTGGTTACATCTTGGAGACGGGCAGGGCGGTGGTCTTGGCCGTCAATAAATGGGATGCGGTAGACGCTTACCAGCGCGATTTGCTGGAGCGCTCCATTGAAAGCCGCTTAGCGTTTTTGAAGTTCGCCAAACTACACCACATATCAGCGCAAAAGCGCCAAGGTTTGGGACCCGTTTGGAAGTCCATTGCCCAAGCCCACTCGGCGGCTATGTGCAAAATGAGCACCCCTATCTTGACGCGATTGCTTTTGGAAGCTGTGCAATTCCAGTCACCTAAACGGGCAGGCATGTTCCGCCCCAAATTGCGCTATGCCCACCAAGGCGGCATGAACCCGCCGGTGATCGTCATCCATGGCAACTCACTGGAACATGTCACCGATGCCTATAAACGGTTTTTAGAAGGCCGTTTTCGCAAAGCCTTTGCGCTGGAAGGC
>CALPPP020000024.1 GCA_943325485.2 Rickettsia typhi | reverse complement strand
GGGTGGTGCATTTCATTCCTTGGAAAGGTAGCCGGTGATTTCCAGCCCGTAGCCGGTCATGCTGGGCATGCGTCTGGGGTTGCCCATCAGGCGCATTTTTTGAACACCGCAGTCGCGCAATATTTGAGCACCTATGCCATAGGTGCGTAGATCCATGCGGCCGCGCTCGGGTGCTTGCGCCGATCGCGCCACGCCTTCGAATTGGGCCAGCAGTCGTTCGCCACTTTCGCCGCAGTTAAGCAGCACCACCACGCCTGAGCCATCGTGTGCCACACGTGCAAGAGCGTCATGCAGAGTCCAAGAGTGCATCACCCGTTGTGGTTCCAGCGCATCCAACACTGACAAAGGTTCGTGCACACGCGCCAAGACCGAGTGATCAGCGTCCCAACGGCCACGTACCAAAGCGATATGCACGCTGTCGCTGGTCAGATCTTTGTAGGCATGGGCGACAAATTCACCGTGTGCAGTGGTCATGGGCCGGCTGCTGATTTTCTTGACCAAAGATTCGGTGCGGCTGCGGTATTCAATCAAGTCTGCGATGGTGCCGATCTTCAAGCCGTGCTCTGCTGCAAACGTCATCAAGTCGGGCAGGCGCGCCATGGTGCCGTCGTCTTTCATGATTTCGCAAATCACCGCTGCTGGCGAGCAGTTGGCCATCGCCGACAAGTCGCACCCAGCTTCGGTGTGACCCGCGCGCATCAGCACCCCGCCATCTACTGCTTGCAAAGGGAAGATATGGCCGGGTTGCACCAAGTCGCTGGCCGTGGCGTTTGGTGCCACAGCCACTTGCACCGTGCGAGCGCGGTCGGCTGCAGAAATGCCCGTGGTCACGCCTTGCGCGGCTTCAATGGAAACGGTGAAAGCGGTGCTGTAAACGGTGCCATTTCGCTCGACCATGGGTGGCAGTTTCAGGTGTTCGCAGCGCTCGCGCGTGAGGGTGAGACAAATCAAGCCACGCCCAAAGCGCGCCATGAAATTGATAGCCTCAGCTGTGACATGGTCAGCCGCCAGCACCAAGTCGCCTTCGTTCTCGCGGTCTTCTTCATCGACCAAAATCACCATGCGACCCGCTTTCATATCGGCCACGATGTCGGCCAAAGGAGAAATGGCAACAGGCTTGAGTGGGCTTGTCATGGGTTTGCTTTCAATGAAGTGTCTAGGCTGAGCATGCGTTCCACATAGCGAGCCACTGTGTCGATTTCTAAATTCACCCCGCTGCCTGTCTTTAAGTGACCCAGCGCGGTGTTTTCTATGGTGTGGGGAATCAGGTTGATGGATACCAAGCAACCTTTGGAAGCATCTTCAACTTGGTTGACGGTCAAACTCACGCCATTGACGGTGATCGAGCCTTTGTAGGCGAGGTACTTGGCAAGAGAGGGCGGTGCCAACACCTGCAAGAGCCAGCTTTCGCCGATTTGTTCAAATTGGCTCACCACACCCATGCCGTCGACATGCCCAGACACGATGTGTCCACCCAGTCGGTCGTTGGCGCGCAACGCTTTTTCCAAATTGAGTACGGTGCCGATGAGGTCGAGGCCTGCGGTTTTGGCCAAAGACTCAGCGGAAATATCGATGGTGAAAAGGTTTTGCGTGGTGTTGAAACTGGTGACGGTCATGCAAGCGCCATTGAGGGCGATGCTGTCTCCAAGTCCCACATCGTCTAAGTAATGCGCAGGTGTGCTGATCTCAAGGCGTTTGCCATGATCCAAAGAACGACCCAGGTCGTGCACGGCGGCGATGCGCCCCACGCCGGTGATGATGCCGGTGAACATAGCGCTATTTTGGCAGATCAGCGAAGCCGTCTGGCCAAGAGGCGCAAATCAGGCCCAACAGCGCTGTGACTGGTGTAGGACCACTTTGCGGCATCGCCTAATTGCGCCAGTGCTGGCAAAGCTGCCAGGGGCTGTCCAGCCCCAAGCAAAACAGGAGCGATATAGATCAGTAGTTCATCCACCAAGCCAGCATTCAGCAGCGAGCCGTTGAGCTTGTGTCCGGCTTCGATATGCACCTCGTTGTAAGCACGTTGCCCCATGTCTTGCAGCATGGCGTTTAAGTCCACTTTGTGACCTGTACCTGGCAGGTATACCAACTCAGCACCTTGGGCCCTCAGCGCTTCTTCTTTAGCGGTGTCACGCTCGGCATGGTAGATCACCACTTGCCGTGTCGTCTCCCACAAACGGGCATCCAGCGGGGTTTGCAAACGTGAATCGACCAACAGCAGATGCGGCTGACGAGGGGTGCTCACGCCGCGCACGTTCAACTGGGGGTTGTCTTGCAGCACCGTGCCGATGCCACTCAGGATGGCGCAAGCACGAGCGCGCCATTGGTGGCCATCCAAGCGAGCCGCCTCGCCGGTGATCCATTGGCTTTGCCCATTGAGCAAAGCGGTTTGGCCATCCAAGGATTGCGCCGACTTCATGCGCAGCCACGGTGTACCTTGCATCATGCGTTTGAAAAAACCGATGTTCAGTTCTGTGGCCTCTTGCGCGCCCAGACCCACATCGACTTGGATACCTGCCGCGCGCAATCGTGCAAAACCCAAACCTGCTACTTGCGGGTTGAGGTCTTGCACACTGGCCACGACCTTGGCGATACCGGCGTCAATCAGGGCGTCACAACAGGGGCCGGTGCGGCCATGGTGGGCGCAAGGCTCTAGCGTCACATAGGCCGTCGCCCCTTGTACAGAATGTCCCCGTGCTTGCGCATCGCGCAAGGCCATGATTTCGGCGTGGGCGAGTCCTGCGGCTTGGGTATGTCCTTCGCCCAACACTTCACCATTTGGCGAGGTCATCACACACCCAACACGGGGGTTGGGAGACGTGATGAACAGGGCTTGCTGAGCCAAGGCCAAGGCTTGGTGCATTCGAGCGGTATCGGTATCAGACCAAATCATCTTGCCCATTATCGGAGTCTTCTTGACAGTCTTACCTTTCCCAGCATTGGGAAGCGCTCAATACCGCGTTTTGCACCCCCCGCTCTCCTGTGTGGCCAAGTGTCAGGCTGCCGCAATCGTCTTGGGCTTGTGCGCCCAAAGGTGTAGCAATCAATATAAAGGACTGGGCTTGACTTTGAATTTGCAAGCGGTAGCGCAATTCGCTGCTTTGCCACACGCTGTCGGGAACGGCAGAGGGGTATTTGCCAGAGATGCTGGCTGATCGCTCAAGCCAATGCGCGGTTTTGGCCAAGGCGAGTTTGGCCAAGGTGCGTTGACCTTTTTGTTGGGTGTGTTGGTAACTGGGCAGGGCAAGGCTGCTGAGTATGGCGATGACAGCCATGACGAAGAGCAACTCGATGAGAGTGAAGCCACCTAGGAAGCGCCTCATGGTGACAAAGGAAGTAAACGTACCCAGCCCCATGCTGGCAGCCCAGGCGTAGCCTGGCTTGCGTCGTCTGAGTTTGGTCGCCACAAAGCTTGCCACCCAGACTGCGCGCCACCATCACCGTTTTGCACCAAGGCCGTGATTCGGTAGAAAAATGGCGAATCACCTGTGTTCACACTCAGAGCGGGCAGAACCTCCACCCAATACATGGCACTTTGGCCGTTAACAGATGGTGCGTTCTGTGCAAGGGCTAGTCTTGTCAACCAAGGGGTAAGGCTTGCATTGTCTTCACCCAAGGGGCGGCAAATGCCAGTCTGGCACTCGTTGGACCCTAAGCGTGATTGCAATACTTCCCACTGTGGCAAGGTGCTTGGAAAAAATGCATGCCTATCTGACGAATTCCCTATTTGGTGTCTTGCATCATCTTGGCTGAGACGGATATCGTCGACGGCCAAGCGCAAAGTCTCCAGTGCGCTTTGTTTCAATTGCCAACGCAGCCCTGCACTTTTCCCCAATGCTTGTGCCATGGCCAAGTTGCGCCACTGCGCCATCAGCAACACACTGCAAAGACATGACAGAACCACCACCATGGGCAAGGCCAAGCCGCTTTGTGACTTCATGGTTTGGCGTGGCGTAAAAAGGCGACTCCCCGCCAGGAAAACGCGGGCGAACTTAATGGCAGGTCACTGCTGCAAGATGGGCTCGAGGGTACAGCGCCCAAGCCAGACAGCTTCGTGTGCAAGCAGGTTTGCACGCCTCGCACAGCTTGCCAATTTGAAACGGACGCTGCGCTGCGCCATTGCATTCTGAGTTGTGCGCCTGGCAGCATTTCTGCATACAAAAAATTCACTTGGTCTATGTTGTCTACCAAGGCTTGGTAACTGGTGTTACTGCGAAAAATGTCTTTGCAGCTGAGTTCGTTGCGCGAGCTGCGCTTGAAGTCGTCTTGTATCCACGGCAAGGTCGAGGCTTGATGGCCTAGGCAGTCAGAGGGACTCAGGCTGCTGTGGTGCGTCAATCTCAAAGTTTGGTCGCTGCCTTGCAGACCAAGCATTGGCGACAAAAGGCTGACCTTGCTGTGTGCCTCAAACTGCAGAGCAGGCGCACCCGCTCGCGCGACCCGCTCTTGCAACACAGACATCGCTGCGTGCAAACGCTCTTGCGCATCAGCCCGAGCTTGCATGTGTTGGTGGTTGCTTTGGACCCAAGCAAATGCCGCAAATGCGGCCATGATGACCCACATGGACAGCACCATGCCCACCAAGCTTTGTACCAAGGTGTGACCTTGTTGCGTTTTGCGAAGAAGGGGCCTCATAAGGACCAACTGGTTTGCCAGCAGCGGTGGCGACTTGGGCATTCGCTTGGCGTCGTGCTCCCAATATCGAACGCTGTATTGATTGGCCAAGCCAGCAGCAATTGCACATTGTTGGGGCCGGTACTGACCAATTGGGTTTGTGCGCCCGGCAGGCGCACCTGCACAGCCGCTTGCCAAGTGGATAAATCTGACAGGGCCCATTGGCTTGGCGTGCACGCTTGGCTTTTGCAATTGGTAGCAGGCACCACTTGACCCAGTTGCAACTGGTAGGAGATGGACGCTTGTGGAAACAGTTGCATTCGCTCCCACAGGTCTTGGGCCAAGCCCACCGCTGCTTGCATGGCAAGCGCGTCTCGCTGAGCTTGCAAAGCTTGCAGTTGCATGGCGAGCACCCCCAAACACAGCATGTTGAGCACCATCAAAGCCGCCAGAGCGTCGAGGGTGAAAAACCCCCGCAAAAGTTGGACTGAGGCTTTCATGCGCAAGTGCCGCCTTTGATGACCCTTAAACGTCCCGCGGTGTTGATGCAAATGGCGCGAACCAAAGAAGGGGTTTGGCTGCGCTTGGCTTGCACCACCACCCGCAGCCCTCCCGCCACCGGTTCGCCCAATGCGTTGATGTCCAAGCTGTTTTGCGCAGGACTGATGTGTACCAGCACTTCGCCAGCCAGCATGGTGGTGACAAGCACGGTGTTGTTATTTTTTTGCGATTGGAGCAACTGCCAACCGCAGCGCCAGTCCCCGTTTGCCAAGGGCATACTTTGGCACTGGCTTAAACGTTGCAGGCGCAAGGCTTGACCTGAGCGCAAGGCTTGCAAGCGGGCGGCTTGCAAGTCAGCGCTCCAAGATTGCACGACGCTCTCCACTTGCAGTCGCCACAGCCACTGCTGTAGCCAAGGCGTTGCCGTGCTGACAAGGGCAGCCAATAAGCCCAACACTGTCAGCATTTCCATCAGCGTGTAGCCAAGGAAAGCTGAACGAGATTTTTTGAACAGAGTCGCTGTGTGCATGGCCGTCATCTTGCAACGGCACGCATCAAAAAGGGTGTGCGCTGTTCACCTTGAAAAGGTGAGTGATGACCTCAGGACTCAGCGGCGGAACTCGTCGACCAAGGTTTTGAATTCATCCACATCTTCAAAGCTGCGATAGACGCTGGCAAAACGCACATAGGCCACTTTGTCCAGTTTTTTCAACTCGCGCATGACCAACTCGCCTATGCGTGTTGAAGCGACTTCGCGTTGCCCTAAGGCCAGTAACTTTTCTTCAATGCGTTCTATCGTCGCATCGATTTGCTCTGTGCTGACAGGGCGCTTGCGCAGTGCCAGGTTGAGTGAGCCGCGCAATTTGGTGCGGTCATATTCGATGCGGCGACCATCTTTTTTAACAACGGCAGGGTAGCTCACGTCAGCGCGTTCATAAGTGGTAAAGCGTTTTTCGCAGTGGCTGCAAGAGCGACGGCGACGAATCGAGTCGCCCTCTTCGGACATACGGGTCTCCATCACCTGGGTTTCCACATGACTGCAAAAAGGGCACTTCATACCTTGTTACCCGTAGACCGGAAACCGGCTGGTCAGGGCATGCACCTTGGCACGAACCGCTGTGATGTGCGTTTCATCGTTGGGGTTATCGAGCACGTCGGCAATCAAGTGGGCGGTGGCGCGGGCCTCGTCGTCTTTGAAGCCGCGCGTGGTCATGGCCGGTGTGCCAATGCGAACGCCACTGGTCACCATGGGTTTTTCCGGGTCGTTGGGGATGGCGTTTTTATTGATGGTCATGTGAGCGTTGCCTAAAGCTGCTTCGGCCGCTTTGCCGGTGATGTTTTTGGGTCGCAGATCGACCAACATCACATGGCTTTGGGTGCCGCCGCTGACGATGCGCAGGCCGCGCTCGGTGAGGGTTTGGGCCACGATTTGGGCGTTCTTCACCACCTGCTGTTGGTATTCCTTGAAGCCGGGTTGCAAGGCTTCTTTGAAGGCCACAGCCTTGGCAGCGATCACGTGCATCAAGGGGCCGCCTTGCAAGCCGGGGAACACCGCGCTGTTGATGGCTTTTTCATGCTCGGACTTCATGAGGATGATGCCCCCACGTGGACCGCGCAGGCTTTTGTGGGTGGTGGAAGTAACCACATCGGCATGCGGAACAGGGTTGGGGTAGACGCCAGCGGCAATGAGTCCCGCGTAATGCGCCATGTCCACCAAAAAGATGGCGCCAATCTCTTTGGCCACTTTGGCAAAACGTGCAAAGTCAATGTGCAAGCTGTAGGCCGAAGCGCCGGCAATGATGAGCTTGGGGCGGGTGGCGCGTGCCTTGGCTTCCATGGCGTCGTAGTCGATTTCTTCTTTGGCGTTGAGTCCATAGCTTTCCACCTTGAACCACTTGCCGCTCATATTCAGCGGCATACCGTGACTGAGGTGGCCGCCTTCGGCCAAGCTCATGCCCATGATGGTCTCGCCTGGTTTCAAAAAGGCCAGGAACACCGCTTGGTTTGCTGAGGCGCCGCAATGGGGTTGCACATTGGCGGCGTCTGCACCAAACAGTTGTTTGACGCGGTCGATGGCGAGTTGCTCGGCGATATCGACGTTTTCGCAACCGCCGTAATAACGCTTGCCGGGGTAGCCTTCGGCGTATTTATTGGTCAACTGTGTGCCTTGCGCTTGCATCACAGCAGGTGAAGCGTAGTTTTCGCTGGCGATGAGTTCAATATGGTGCTCTTGTCTTGCGTTTTCAGCTTGTATGGCTGCCCACAGATCGGGGTCGGCTTGCTCAAGTAAATGATTTCGGTGGAACATCTTGCAGGTCTTTCAAAAATAAAAAGCGAAGCAGGCCAACACGAACTGCCTTAAAGGGTGTGTATCAGTTCACAGGATCGGGCTCAAAGGTGGCTAACTCTTTGGCTTTGTCCCAAAGTTTTTGTAATCCTTGTTTGTCGCTGTCAGCAGGCTTGGCGCTGCTCAAAGGCACCAGATGACCTAAGGCAACTTCCTGCAAGCGGCTTTGCTCGGCCAACACTTTGCCGATATAGCCGCCGTCTTCACCACTGTTAGCCGCCCCTACGTACTGGCGCAGACCGGCTTCCACCGAACCATTTCGCGCGATGGATTCTTTTAAAACTTCAACACCTACGCGTAAATTGGTAATGGGGTCAAAGGCAGCTAAATCGCCACCAAAGTCTTCGTATTTATCGGTATGAACCTTGGTGCGCACTTGCATCAAACCCTGAGCGCCTGCCGAACTTTGGGCAAAAGGGTTGAAGCTCGATTCGATGGCCATGACCGCCAGAATGAGCGTGGGGTCTAGGCGGTTACGCGGCGCAATATCGAAGGCTTCGGCCACCAAGGCGCTGATAGGCTCAGGGGCAACCCGGTATTTACGGCTTAACCACAGGGCGATATTGGCTTGGTCTTTAGGCAAATCTCGAGGGTCAGCGGCAGTGGCGCGGTCGACTGCATCGGCATTGTTTTGAAAACCCAAATTGAAATCGTGTCGGTTCTGTAGCCAGTCGATCAATTCAACTTCTGCTGCAGAGCGTAAATCGGCTTGGGTGCTAAAGAGCACCATGGCGCAAAAAACACCCAAGCCTAGCAAGGCTAAGCCGCTGTGGGTGATGAGAAAAAACCCATCGCCGACATCGGAAGCAAAAACTTTGACAGCTTGGCGAAACGATTCAAAAAATGACATTGGCCTATTTTAGCTTTTACCCCTTGCTCCCTGTCACAATAGCCGTTTTGGCCTTTTCATGGGCTTAACCAACCGATTTGAGTTACTGTGACCACGTCTTCTGACAGCACCCCCGACTTGCCCACTTTAGATGCCTTGACCTGCGGCGCTTTGACGGCGCCTACCTCTGGCGAACGATCTTCTCGTTTAAGAGATTGGCTGGCAAGCGACCCCTCGCCCGAACTCATGCAGCAAGTGTTCAAAGAAATGAGCGCGCGCGACAAGGGCGCTGCAAAGCTCTTGCGTGAAAAACTCGATGAGCTCAAGCGGACCAAAACCCAAGACAGTTTGGCCCAAGCATGGGCAGACAAAGCCCAAACGCTGTTGCAAGCCCATCCATTCAAAGTGGCAGACGCCATGGCGTGGCAACGCGATGCAGCCAAAGCGGGTGCCCCCTTGTCGCGTGAACCGCTGGCAGGTTTACGCCAAGCCCTGACCGAGCGCGTCAAGCATGTCGACGAACTTGAGCACCGTGCCCAGGTGCAACGTGAAACGGCACTGCTGCTGACTCAGCGTATCGAGGTCTTGTCGACCAAGTCTTGGCAAGAAGCCCTAGAGCAACAAAATGCCTTGCAAGCCGATTTACAACGCTTGCATGATGAGTTTGAAGTTTTGCAAAACGATGCGCATTGGCCTGGCGTTGACCCCAAATACCCCGCCTTGGTCGCTGAAACCACCAAACACCTGCCCTTGGTGTGGGATGCGTTTTTAGCTGCGCTGGCGCAAACCCAAGCCGCGGCCCAAGACCCTGCTTTGCCTTTGCCTGCTGTGCCAGCTTGGGCTGACCAATTGCGTCAGTCCAGGGGTGAAAGCATGGCTGCTGCACCTGTGGCCACAGCCAGCAAAGCCAAAGCTGAGGCCCCTGCCCAAGCCAGCCAAGTCGCTTTGCAAGTCCCCAGCATGTTGTTGCAACTTGAAAAAGAAGTGGCCTTGGGGCACAGCAAAGCCATGTCAAGCGCCGCCTCTTTGTTGCGCGCCGCGCTCAAAACCAAAGGTCTGCAACTCGATACAGAGCTTGCCCAGCAGGTGCAAACCGCTTTGGCTGCTGCCGCCGAGCTCGAGGGCTGGCAGCGCAAGCGCGCTGACGAAATCCGTCTTCAACTCGTCACCAAAGCCGAAGCGCTGCTGCAAGCACCTGCTGCGCCACCAACCGTCACTGACGTGATCCCCGCAGAAGCAGCGCAGGCTGTTTCTGAGGAAAAACCTGAAGGTGATACTGAAGTTGCTTCTGCGGCCACTGTTGATGACAGCCAATGGGTCCCCGCCATGAGTGGGCGTAAATTGCAAGACACGCTGCGCCAACTTCGTGAAGAGTGGAAAAAAACCGATCAAGGGGGTTTACCCAACCATGGTTTGTGGAAACGCTTTGACCAAGCTTGCAACCGTGCTTATCCTTTTGTGCAAGCTTGGCTTGGCAAAGCCAAGGCTGAGAGCGCAGCGCACCGTGAAGGGCGTTTGGCCTTGTTGGCTGAAGTGGCTGCTTGGACCCAAGCCCATCAAGGCAATACCGACTGGAAAACCCAAGCACGCGAGTTGCACCATTTCTCCGAACGTTGGCGCAACAGTGGTCACCTGAGCGAAAAAGCCTTTGCCGACATGCAAACCCAGTGGAAGGCCGCCATCAAAGCCGCCCATGTGGGTTTAGAGGCCGCGCAAACACAAAGTATCTCGCTGCGCCGCGCCATGATCGAGGAGGCTAAGGCCTTGGGCGAAGCGCCGCAGTTGCGTATTGATGCAGTCAAGGCTTTGCAGCAACGCTGGCAAATCGAATCCCAAGCCGTTCCCGTCGAACGCAAGCTGGCGCAAAAGTTATGGGATGCGTTTCGCCAACCCTTGGATGAAGCCTTCAGCCGCAAAACCCAGTCACGCGAGGCCGCGCCTTCGCAGAACCTCTCCGATCATGACAAGGCGGTGATTGCCGCCGCTGCTGAGCTTGAAAAAGCCATTGCCGACGGGGACGCTGCACGTATTCGCCAAGCCATGGCCCATGTACAAGCGGTTTCAGCTGGCCAGGCAGCCGCACCCGTTGCGCCACCGACTGCACCTGCACCCGCTCAGCCAGAAACTGTGACCGCTGCCCCCGACTCACCCGAAGGTGAACCAGCTGTCCAGCCTGAGGAGGCAGTGGCACCACCACCTAAACCCGTGGGGGTCAAAAAAGTGGTGGCCGTTCGAGGTGACGACAGACCCGGTCAAAAGAAAACCGAACCTGCGCCTGCGGGACGTTTTGGTGACAAGTCTGGCGTACGCCGTCCGGAACGCGATGCAGGCAACCGCCGTGGCCCCGACGCTGGTCGTGGCGGTTTGCGCGACAAACCCGCGTATGAAGCACGTGGCCCCCGTTTGGGGGACGCGGCCTTTCGTGCGCAACGTCAAGCGTTGGAACTGGCCGATACTGCTTTGCGCAAATTGGCCATGCAAGCCCATGGTGAGACCTTGGTTCATTTGCTAGGGGCATGGCAACAGCGTCAGCCTGAACAATTGCCAGCAGCCAAGGAATTGGGCGCTCGCTTGAGCACGCAACAGCGGCAGGACTGGGCCAAGGCTTTGCAAGCCACGCCTCAAGGTTCCCCAGACCAAGCTTTGCTGAGACTGGAAATTGCCGCCGAGGTACCTACCCCTGCTTCTCATGTGGACGCCCGGCGCATGCTGCAATTGCAGTTGCTGACCAAGCGTAACGACGCTGGTCCTGCGCAAACATGGGCACAAGACGTCGCCCAAGTATTGGGCAGCAGCTATGAGGAAGAAAGCGCCAAGCGTGTGCAGGCAGCCCTGAAAGTCTTGCTTAAGAAGTAACTGGCTCTGGGCGGGGTGTTACGCGGTGACGACTTCTTGCCGCGAAAAGCCTTGGCCTAACTGCCATGTCAACCATTGGGCGCGGGCCGGTGTGGCACTGGCGTCCCAGTCGCTTAATACGCAACGTTGGTGATCGGCAGACAAAGTGTGAATCGCAGG
>CALPPP020000023.1 GCA_943325485.2 Rickettsia typhi | reverse complement strand
TGCAGCCTTGCAACTTGAGGTGAACCAAGTCAATGTCAAAGCCAAAACAGCCGAAAAATTGGGTCCTGTAGGGTCTGGTCAGGCGATAGAGGCCAAGGCAGTGGCTTTGGTTCAGTCTCCCTTCAAGGGTTAATCTTTATTGCATCTGTTGTTAAACAGATCACTATTGGATTGGCCGATCTAAAGCCAAACTGACACCCCTACCTAGATCACAGGAGACAGACGCATGAAATCTAAAATTGCTGAAGAGTATGTCCACATTCCAGATTTGAATTGGATACCCTTCCCACCATCCCTTTCCGCTGGGGGTATTCGTTGGAAGTTGTTGCATGTTCAACCTGGCCATGGCGCTTGGACCGCCATCTTTGATTGTCCCAAGGGGTCCTCATTTGCACCACACATTCATGCGGGACCCGGCGAATATTTGCTCACCAAGGGTCGCATGGATGTCCGTGGCGGCAAAGCCAACGGGGGAGACACCGCAGTTGCCCCTGGGTATGGTTTTGAATGCTCTGGCGCTAGGCATGATCAAACGTCTTTTCCAGAAGACAGCGAGTTCTATATGACATTTTTAGGACCACTGACATTCATCAACCCCGATGGCTCGCCTATCGCTGTGGTGGGTTGGGAAGAGGCGCAGGGCGCTTGGAACGCATAGACCTTTCCACTTATAGCCTGCCCCTGAACGCTAGGGGTGGGTTTGTTGAAACACCAATGACATACGCACCCATTGCCTGACCATGCGTTTGTGTTCAGGTTGCAACTGCAGATACTGTCTGAGCATTTCTGTGTCGCCCATGCCCATGCCGTCGCTCAGTTGGGTTTCCTTGACTTCATGAACCACGCGTTGTGGACCAAACAGCAAATCTTGCGGACTGATGTTGAGCACTTCCCCCAGTGTCTTGAGTTTGTCTTGCTTGGGCATAGACACGCCAAACATCCAGTTGCGAGCTGCGTGGGCGGTGATGCCCTCGCCCCAATAGCGTAAATTGAAAGAGTCGGCCAAATGGGTGGCAGAGGCTTTGAGCCCAGCGTCCTTCATGGCTTGACGCAAGCGGGCCGCAAAGGCTTCGTAGTCTGGGTTGTGCAGGTTTTTCTTCATGCCTGCAACGATAATTCAGCGCAGTTTTGCAGGCAATAGAGTGGCACTTAAATTCGTTGTAACTGAAAGTCGGCGACACCCATCTCATCCATTTGGATGATGTTTAAAAACACAGTGCATTTTTCTATTGTGCGGCCCAGCCCCCATCCATGTTCCAAGCCGCACCGCGCACATTGTTGCCAGCCGCAGAGCATAAAAACAAAGCCAATTCGCCCAATTCTTCGGGCGTGGTGAACTGCATCGAAGGTTCTTTTTCGCTTAATAGCAAGCGTGTCGCTTCTTCGATGCTGACCCCCAGGGCCAATGCCTTGGCATCGACTTGTTGCTGCACCAAAGGCGTCAAAACCCAACCCGGACAGATGGCGTTGCAGGTCACGCCAGTCGTTGCTGTTTCTAGGGCCGTGACCTTGGTCAGTCCCACGATACCGTGCTTGGCCGCCACATAGGCGGATTTGTTCGCCGAACCTACCAAACCATGAACCGAAGCAATATTGAGAATGCGCCCCCAGTTGGCTTGGCGCATAGCGGGCAAAGCCAAGCGGGTGGTGTGAAAGGCGCTGGTCAAATTAATGGCGATGACGTCGTCCCACTTTTGAGTGGGGAAATCTTCAAGGGCAGCCACATGTTGAATACCGGCATTGTTGACCAACACATCGACACGGCCAAAACGCTCTGCTGCAAACTGCATCATCGCTTCAATTTCAGAGGCTTTGCGCATATCGGCTCCGTGGAAAGCTGTTTCAACACCTAAAGCCGCAACTTCGGCAACAGCTTGCGCATGCGGTCCAAACCCGTTGAGCACCACATTGGCGCCGGCTTTGGCCAAGGCTTTTGCCATGCCAAGACCAATCCCGCTGGTTGAACCTGTGACCAAGGCTGTCTTGCCAGCCAAAAAACGCTCGCTCATGCTTTCTCCAATCCATTACGATGACTGGTCTTATTCTGCACCAAGCAATTGAGTGACTTCAGCAATGAAAAGTACTGACGTTTTGGAAGACTTGCCCTTGGGGGTGGAGGGACTGCTGTCTGTCGCAGGTGCCAGCTTCGAACCAAGCCAACAAACGCTAGAGCGTGCCAGAACTTTTGCCGAACCTTTTTTGGCTACGCAGCAGTTGGACAACGGTGAAAACTGCTTGGTACATGCAGATGCTTTGGCAGTGCTGCTCAAGTCCTTGGGCGCCTCGGACGATATGCAAGCCGCGTCTTATTTGGCTTTTGCGTGTGAGCACTTAAACAAGCCCCAAGAGTTGATTGAAAAGGCCTTTGGCGCCAGTCACGCCGCTTTGGCTATGGAAACCATGCGCTTGATGCAATTGCAGCGTCAAGCTCGGACCCGAGCAGCAAAAGACGCCCAAGGGCAGGTGCAAATTGAATTTGTCAGGCGCATGTTGCTGGCTTTTTCAAGAGACTTGCGTGTGGTTGTGCTGCGATTGGCTTCACGTTTGCAAACTTTGCGCTATTTGCACGCATATAAAAAAACCGATTTCGACGACGTTGCCAAAGAGTCTTTGCTGGTCTTTGCACCCTTGGCCAATCGCTTGGGCATTTGGCAGATCAAATGGGAGATGGAAGACTTGGCGTTTCGCTTGCTGGAACCCGACACTTACAAAAAGGTAGCTGGCTGGTTGGAGGACAAACGGGTCGAGCGAGAAGCCCAAGTAGCGCAGTTACGCCAATTGCTGGCAGACCAATTGCTGGCACAAGGCATCAGTGCACAAGTGCAGGGCAGGCCGAAACACATTTACAGCATCATCAAAAAAATGCGCGGAAAGTCTTTGGACTTCTCACAGGTTCGTGATTTGCGGGCACTCAGGGTGATCGTCAACTCGGTCGACGACTGTTACCGTGCTTTGTCGTTGGTGCATGCCCAGATGACACCGCTTGACAACGAGTTTGATGATTACATTGCCAAGCCCAAGTCGAATGGTTACCAATCCTTGCACACGGTGGTGAGTGACGCCTCGGGTAAGGTGGTTGAAATCCAAATTCGCACCCAAGATATGCACGAACATGCAGAGTTTGGCGTGGCTGCTCACTGGGCCTACAAAGAAGCAGGTGCCAAAGGTTATGCAGGCGTGCAGCTGTCTGATGCGCAAGCCAAAAAAATGGCTGTGCTTCGTCAGTTATTGGCTTGGGAGCGCGATTTGAACCAAGCCGCACATGCTGACCCGAAAGCAAGTGCGGTGGACGACGAGGACAAAATTTATGTGCTGACGCCCCAAGCTGCCATTGTCGAACTGCCCGTTCAGGCCACACCTGTCGACTTTGCCTACAGCCTGCACACCGATCTGGGGCATCGCTGCAGGGGCGCGAAAGTTGACGGCCTGATGGTCCCTTTGTCTACGCCTTTGCGCAATGGACAAACCGTTGAAGTGATCATTGCCAAAGAAGGGGGGCCTTCAAGAGACTGGCTTAACCAAGAGTTGGGCTTTTTAAGCTCACCTCGCGCCAAGGCCAAGGTCAGAGCTTGGTTCAATGCGCAGTTGGCCAGCCAAACCATGGCCAAAGGACGCGACTTGGTCGAGCGCCTTTTGCAGCGCGAAGGCAAAACCGCCTTGAAACTGGATGAACTGGCCGTTCAATTGGGTTTTCCTGCCGCAGCCCAATTGTTTGAGGTGGTGGGCAAAGATGAGTTTTCGCTGAAAACCATTGAAACCTTCTTGCGCCCCCCCGCTCCTTTGCTGGATGACGATGAGCGACTGCTACGCAAAACCCTGCGTAGCAAAACCCATTCCGCACCTTCCGGAGTGTTGGTGGTAGGGGTGGACTCGTTGATGACCCAGTTGGCCAAATGTTGCCGGCCTGCTCCACCGGATGCACTGGGCGGCTTTGTCACTCGCGGCAAAGGGGTGAGCGTTCACCGCAGCAGTTGCAAAAATTTCGTCCAGTTATCAATGACTGCGCCTGACCGCGTGATACCTGTCGCATGGGGGGCAAGAGTCGGCGCTGATGCGCTTTACCCTGTGGACATACAAATTGTTGCCAATGATCGTCAAGGGCTGTTGCGTGATATCTCAGAAGTGTTTGCCAAAGACAAGATCAATGTCATTGGTGTGCAAACCCAATCCATCAAAGAAACAGCGTGGATGACTTTCACGGTGGAGGTGGGTGACGCTTCCAAATTGAACAAGGTGCTCACCGTTGTCAAGGATGTCGCGGGGGTGCGAACCGCAAGGCGACATCTTGGCTGATCAGACTGCTGTTAGAATGTTGAAGTTCGACAACGAAGGCGCGTAGCTCAGCTGGTTAGAGCACCACCTTGACATGGTGGGGGTCGTTGGTTCGAGTCCAATCGCGCCTACCAGTCTTTGCCTTGCCCCTTTACCTGCTCGACGTTTTGCAAAGACGCTTTTGCAAACCCCCAAACAGGATATTCTTTTGGCACGCAAATCTTCTTCCACTTCCAACCATCCTGAAGCAGACCCCAAGGGGGAAGTTGCGACTCGGTTGATCAAAAAATACCCCAATAGGCGCCTCTACGACACCCAGACTTCCAGTTACATCACATTGCAAGAGGTCAAAGCCTTTGTGGTAGCCGGTGAAGTCTTCAAAGTGGTTGAAGCCAAAAGCAATGAAGACCTGACCCGCAGCATCTTGTTGCAAATTATTTTGGAAGAAGAGTCAGGTGGCGTGCCGATGTTTTCGGAAGTCGCCTTGGCCAATATCATTCGCTTTTATGGCCATGCGATGCAAGGCTTTATGGGCAATTATTTAGAAAAGAATGTTCAAACATTTATCGATTTGCAAATGCAAATGGCTGACCAAAGCAAACATCTTTCCCCCGAACTTTGGGCTCAAGTCATGACGACACAGTCCCCTGTGCTCAAAGGTTTGATGGGCAGTTACACAGAGCAATCGCAGGAAATGCTCACCCAAATGCAAAAACAAATGCTCGCCGCTATGGGGCTCAAGCGCTGATGTCTACCCCTACCGTCGGTTTTGTCAGCTTGGGTTGCCCTAAGGCTTTGACTGACTCGGAGCTCATCCTTACCCAGCTAAGTGCTGAGGGCTACCAAACCTCTAAAACGTTCGCTGGCGCAGATTTGGTCATCGTCAACACCTGCGGATTCATTGATGACGCTGTCCAAGAAAGCCTCAACACCATAGGTGAAGCTTTGGCCGAGAATGGCAAAGTGATTGTCACGGGTTGCTTGGGTGCCAAGTCTCAATCGGATGGTCAAAACGTTGTGAAAGCAATGCATCCCAGCGTGCTTGCCGTGACTGGTCCCCATGCAACGCAAGAGGTGATGGACGCTGTGCATCTGCATCTGCCCAAACCCCATGACCCTTTCACAGATTTGGTACCTGCTGCTGGCATCAAGCTCACGCCTAAACACTATGCCTATTTGAAAATCAGCGAAGGCTGCAACCACCGTTGCACCTTTTGCATCATCCCCTCTATGCGTGGCGATTTGGTGTCTCGTCCTGTAGGCGATGTTTTGCGCGAAGCCCAGGCTTTGTTTGAAAGCGGTGTCAAAGAGTTATTGGTGATTAGCCAGGACACATCCGCATACGGTGTAGACGTTCGTTATCAAATGGGCTTTCACGATGGGCGGCCCGTCAAGACCCGCACGCTTGAATTGGTTCAAGCCTTGTCTGACCTGGCAGAGCCTTTTTCTGCTTGGGTGCGTTTGCACTATGTGTATCCGTATCCCACGGTCGATCATCTGATTCCATTCATGGCGAGTGGGCGTGTGCTGCCTTATTTGGATGTGCCTTTTCAACACAGTCACCCTGATGTACTCAAACGTATGCAACGCCCTGCCAGCGGCGAAAAAAACTTAGAGCGTTTGTTGCGCTGGCGTGAACAGTGTCCTCAATTGGTGGTTCGCAGCACCTTCATCGCAGGCTTTCCGGGCGAAACAGAAGCAGAGTTTGAGCATTTGTTGCAGTTTCTAGAAGAAGCGCAAATTGACCGTGCAGGCTGTTTTGCCTATAGCGCCGTAGAGGGTGCGACGGCCAATGCATTGCCAGGTATGTTGCCGCTAGAGGTGCGCCAAGAGCGTCGCGCCAGATTCATGCAGGTGGCAGAAAAAATATCGACGCAAAAACTGCAACATCGCGTCGGCTCTACCATGCAGGTCTTGGTTGACTCTTCTAAGGCCTTAGGAAAACAAGGCGGCGTTGGTAGAACCTATTCTGACGCGCCAGAAATTGACGGTGTCGTGCATTTGCTGCCCCCTGAAAAACTCAGCAAAAGCTACCGAACAGGAGACTTCATCAAGGTTCGTATTCTTCAAACGCAAGGACATGACTTGATTGGCTTGCCAATCTGATGGGCTATGTGATGTGGTCGTAAAAAAAGCCACTTTGGTGGCTTTGGTGTTCGTTAAGATTGGTGCCCAGGAAGGGACTCGAACCCCCACGATGTTACTCGCTAGTACCTGAAACTAGTGCGTCTACCAATTCCGCCACCTGGGCATTCAGGAAAGCAGAGGATTCTATCAAACAAAAAACAACTCCAAGCGCTGGACTTCTTGAAACCTTCGAGGGAACGGTAGAGGGCCACCGTGATGGCCATGGTTTTGTGCAGCGTGATGACGGGCAAATAGATGTTTATTTGCCGCCCAACGAAATGCGTGCTGTCATACACCGAGATCGTGTCATTGCAAGGGTGACCCGATTGGACCGTAAAGGTCGTCCAGAAGCACGAATTGTGGAGATCATCGACCGACCTCAGCAACCCATCATTGGTCGGTTGCTGCAAGAAAGTGGTGTTTGGTTGGTCGCACCTGAAGACCGACGTTACGGTCAAGACATTCTTGTACCCAAAGGGGCCACAGGAAATGCGCAGGTAGGTCAAGTGGTGGTGGTGGAGTTGACCGAGGCGCCCAGTTTGTTTGGGCAACCCGTGGGCCGTGTCAAAGAAGTGCTGGGTGAGATGGATGACCCCGGCATGGAAATTGAAATTGCAGTTCGCAAATACAGTGTGCCTCATCAATTTTCTGCGGCATGTTTGGCGCAAGCTGCTGAATTGCCTGTCAAAGTCAGGGCCAAAGACTTGGCTGATCGTATCGATTTGCGTGACGTCCCTCTTGTCACCATCGACGGTGAAGACGCTCGCGACTTTGACGACGCCGTTTATTGTGAACCCGCACAAATGGGCAAACAAAAGGGTTGGCGTTTGTTGGTGGCTATTGCAGACGTCAGCTATTACGTCGATACCGGTAGCGCCATCGATACAGACGCTTATGAGCGTGCCACGAGTGTGTATTTTCCGCGTCGCGTCATTCCTATGCTGCCCGAAAAATTATCCAATGGCTTGTGCTCTCTCAATCCATTGGTTGATCGTCTTTGCATGGTCTGCGATATGTTGATTGATGAAGATGGACAAGTTTTTGCTTATCAGTTTTACCAAGCTGTGATGCACAGCCATGCACGATTCACTTATACCGATGTCGCCGCCATTCTCTCCAACACCAGAGGCCCCCAAGCTGCTAAATACAAAGACAGGGTACAAGACCTGATCCATCTTCACGATGTTTATCGAAGCTTGCTTAAAGGCCGAGAGAAGCGCGGCGCTGTTGATTTCGAAACCACCGAAACCCAGATTATTTGTGACGACAGCGGTCGAATTGAAAAGATTGTTCCCAGAGTTCGCACACAGGCGCATCGCTTGATCGAAGAGGCGATGTTGGCTGCCAACGTCTGCAGTGCTGACTTTATTTTGCAAGCCAAACACCCTGCTGTTTTTCGTGTGCATGAGGGGCCAACGCCAGAAAAACGAGAAACCTTGCGCAACTACCTCAAGGCCATGGGTGTGCCTGCCACTTTGAGCGACAACCCCAGCCCAGGTCAGTTTCAGGCCATTGCCCAGGCAAGCAAAGACAGGCCTGACGCACAGCAAATCCATTCCATGTTGCTGCGTTCTATGCAGCAGGCTATTTACACCCCTCTGAACAGTGGACACTTTGGTTTGGCTTATCCGGCTTATACCCATTTCACCAGTCCTATCAGGCGTTATCCAGATTTATTGGTTCACCGTGTCATCAAATCTATTTTGTCAGGGCAACGCTATCAACTGCCTGGTTTGCCGTTGCCAGGCGAGGCGCACATCAAGTTAGCCAGACGCTTGGCCGCCCAAGCGCGTCTGAAAGGCAAGCCCTCTCAACCATCACAGAAACCAACGGCTGAGCAACAAGCATGGGAGGCTGCGGGTTTGCATTGCAGCGCCAACGAGCGACGAGCAGATGAAGCCAGTCGGGATGTCGAGGCTTGGCTTAAATGTCAGTACATGCGAGAACACTTAGGCGAAGATTTCAGTGGAACTGTTTCTGGTGTCACAGCTTTTGGTGTGTTTGTGACCTTGGATGCCATGTATGTAGAGGGCTTGGTCCATATCACTGAGTTGGGTGGCGACTACTTTAAATTTGATGAAACCCGCCAAGAGTTACGCGGAGAGCGAACGGGTATTCGTTACAACGTTGGCGCACGTGTCAGGGTTCAAGTCAGCCGCGTAGACCTCGATGGTCGAAAAATTGACTTTCGTTGGGTACAAGAAGATGGTTCACCCGCTTTGGATAAGCCGTTGCGTGGGAAAAAATCGCCATCAGCTGCGTCCAGCGTGTCTTCACCTGACAATTCTTTAAAAGCCAAGGCCAGAAGCAGCAAGGGCGGTTTTCATGCTGGCACCAAATCAAGTCCTCAAGGCCTGAATACTTCGGCTAAACAAAATACAACGAAAGCCAAAAAGAAGTCTAAAGGTCGTCACTGACATTTTCCAAGGAGATTCAAATATGTCCCATTCCAAAATTGCGATCGTCACAGGCGCTGGTACCGGCGTTGGCAAAGCCGCCGCGCTGGCTTTGCTTGTCGATGGGTGGCAAGTTGCATTGATCGGTAGGCGTTTACAACTTTTAGAGGATGTCGCGTCTTCTTCCCACTCGCCGCAATCGTGCTTGGCCTTGTCGGTCGATGTGGCCGATCCCGATGCTGTCAAAAATGCTTTTGCAAAGGTGATAAGCAAATGGGGGCGTGTTGATTTGCTTTTCAACAACGCGGGTGTCAGCGCGCCGGGTGTTCCACTTGAAGAGTTGAGCATTGAGCAATGGCGAAACGTGGTGGATATCAATCTCAATGGCATGTTTTACTGTTTGCAGCAAGCATTTGTCGCGATGAAAGCGCAGTCCCCCCAAGGTGGCAGGATCATCAACAATGGCTCTATTTCCGCGTATGCGCCTCGCCCTAACTCTATCGCCTACACCGCCACCAAACATGCAGTAACCGGCTTGACGAAAACCGCAGCACTGGATGGTCGTAAATACAGTATTGCTGTGGGGCAGATCGATATTGGCAATGCGGCCACGGAAATGGCCGCCAAAATGGCGCTGGGCGTTCCACAGGCCAACGGTGAAATTGCCAAAGAACCCTTGATGGATGTCAAGCATGTGGGTGAATCGGTGCTGTACATGGCCAATATGCCGCTCAGTTCAAATGTGCTTTTCCATACTGTGATGGCCACCAATATGCCTTTTGTGGGCAGGGGCTAGCCTTGGTATGTTCCTGCTTTAGGGCTGCACAGAGAGCTTGTGCTAACATATGTCCTGCTTAAAATCGCATTAATAACTTTCTGCATTAAGCAAATCCCAAACCAGTTCCCACAAGGTGTTGCCCGAATTTCATTGATTTGGTGCGATAAAGAACTGGCTCAGACCTAACCTTTGGAGTTTTACCTATGTCTACATCCATGCGCGAAATGCTAGAAGCCGGCGTCCATTTCGGACATCAAACCCGCTTTTGGAATCCCAAAATGGCCCCGTTCATTTTTGGTCATCGCAACAAAATCCACATTATCAACTTGGAAAAATCCTTACCGATGTTCCAAGACGCGTTGAAGTTTGCCAAGCAATTGGCAGCTAACCGCGGCACCATTTTGATGGTGGGTACTAAGCGACAAGCTCGCGAAATCATTTCTTCTGAAGCAAAGCGAGCAGGTGTGCCCTTTGTCGATCAGCGTTGGTTGGGCGGTATGCTGACCAACTTTAAGACAGTGAAAACTTCCATCAAACGTTTGAAGGACATGAAAGCGCAGCAAGAAGTGGGTCTTGACGCCATGTCTAAAAAAGAACAACTTGTTTTCATGCGCGAGCTTGAAAAACTTGAAAAAGACATTGGTGGCATTCAAGACATGGCCACTTTGCCTGATGCGATTTTTGTGATCGATGTTGGCTTTCACAAAATCGCCATCGCTGAAGCCAAAAAACTGGGTATTCCCTTGATTGGGGTTGTTGATTCCAATCACTCACCTGAAGGCATCGACTACATCATTCCTGGCAATGACGACTCTTCTAAGGCTGTCACGCTGTACGCTCGCGGTATTGCAGATGCTATTTTGGAAGGTCGTGCCAATGCGGTCAACGATGTGGTCAAAGCCGTTGCTGAAGGTTCTGACGAGTTTGTGGAAGTGGAAAATTCTGCACAAGCTTAACTCTCGCTATGAGTCATTCAAAAGGGGCTCAAGAGGCCCCTTTTTCACAACACATTTCCTCTATTGAATAAACAGGAGTATTTATGGCAGCAATCACAGCAAGCATGGTCGCCGAACTGCGAGCCAAAACCGATGCACCCATGATGGAGTGTAAAAAAGCGTTGACTGAAGCAGATGGCGATATGGTCAAAGCAGAAGAGTTGCTTCGCGTCAAGCTTGGCAGCAAAGCCAGCAAGGCAGCTGCTCGGGTTACGGCTGAGGGCGTCGTCAGCAGTTTCATTGAAGGTCATTCGGGTGCATTGATTGAGGTCAATTGTGAAACTGACTTCGTGACCAAGAACGACAGCTTTTTGGCGCTTGCACAAGCTGCTGCTAAGTTGGCCGCAAAGCACCAACCCGCTGATATTGACGCCTTGGGTGCATTGGCCTATGAACAAGATGGCTTTGGTCCAACGCTAGAAGATGTGCGTAAAGGCTTGATTGGCAAGATTGGTGAAAACATGAGTTTTCGTCGTTTCAAACTGTTTCATGGCGACACTGCCTTGACTTCTTATTTGCACGGTACGCGCATTGGTGTCTTGGTTGAATACGCAGGTGATGAGTCAGCCGCGCGTGATGTTGCCATGCATGTGGCTGCCATGAAGCCAGTTTCCCTGACCAGCGCTGATGTTCCTGCCGAATTGATTGAGCGTGAGCGTTCTGTGGCCACGGCCAAGGCTGCCGAATCTGGCAAGCCTGCTGACATCGCCGCCAAAATGATTGAAGGTTCTGTTCAAAAATACCTCAAGGAAGTGTCTTTGTTTGACCAACCCTTTGTGAAAAATGACAAACAAACCGTGGCTCAAATGCTTCAGTCTGTTAAAACCACAGTCAAGTCCTTCACACTTTATGTGGTCGGGGAGGGCATCGAGCGCAAAGTTGATGACTTTGCCGCCGAGGTGG
>CALPPP020000022.1 GCA_943325485.2 Rickettsia typhi | reverse complement strand
CAACTGAAGGGCCAATGCAGATTCGGGATTGGCGTCTGCAATCGCTTGCGCGAAATCATCGCAAGTGACTGCCTGTCCATCGTGTCGTTTGAAATACAGAGACAAGCCCTTGGCGAAACCATCACGCCCGACCAAAGTCTGCATCATGCGCACAACTTCGGCACCTTTTTCATAGATGGTGACCGTGTAGAAATTATTAATCTCCATATAGGTGTCTGGGCGTACAGGGTGTGCCATAGGACCGGCATCTTCGGCAAATTGAACCGTTCGCAACAACCTGACGTCTTCAATGCGTTTGACAGCGCGTGCAGATGCACTGGCGGCCAAATCTTGACTGAACTCTTGGTCTCTGAACACCGTCAGACCTTCTTTGAGTGAGAGTTGAAACCAGTCACGGCAAGTGACACGATTGCCACTCCAATTGTGAAAATACTCGTGACCAATCACGCTCTCAATATTTGAAAAATCTTGGTCTGTCGCAGTGGCTTGATTGGCAAGCACGTACTTTGTGTTGAAAATATTCAGGCCTTTGTTTTCCATCGCCCCCATGTTGAAGTCAGATGTGGCGACGATCATGAAACGGTCAAGGTCCAGACTCAAACCAAAGCGGTGCTCATCCCAGGCGACACTGGCCATGAGTGAATTCATGGCGTGTTCGGTTTTGTCCAAATCGCCAGACCGCACATAAATTTGCAATAAATGTTCTTTGCCACTGCGAGCAACGATGCGTTGTTCACGGCAAACCAATTGACCCGCAACCAAGGCAAACAAATAGCAGGGTTTTTTATGGGGGTCTAACCAGCGGGCAAAATGTCTGCCATCGTCTAATTTGCCTTGGGACATCAAGTTTCCGTTGGACAAAAGCACGGGAAACAATGTAGGGTCCGCTCGCAAGGTCACGCTGAAATTGGCCATGACATCGGGGCGATCTAAGAAATAGGTAATTCGCCTGAACCCTTGTGCCTCACATTGCGTGAACAAAGAGTTTTGACTCAGGTACAGGCCTGAGAGTTGCGTGTTTTTTGTGGGGTTGCAGGTGGTGAAAACCTCTAGGGTGAAGGGCTCACTGCCTTCAGGAAGGTTCTCCAGTACCAGTTGATCATTTTCAATCTTAAAGCTGGTTCCTTGACCATTGAGTAAAACACGAGAGAGATTGAGGTCTTCACCGTCCAAGCGCAAGGCTTGCAATGGACTTTCAACATTGCGTCGAACAGTCATGGTGTTGAGGACCCGTGTTTTGGTCGGATCAAGATCAAACACCAAGTCAACGGTATCTATCCAAAAGCTTGGAACTTGGTAATCCTCGCGGCGGGTGACGAGGGATTGTCCTTCACGCATTGCATTTCTCCTGATTCATAGGGGGACTGCTTCGCTGCGCTCGCAGTGACAGCAAGGTTCGAGGTGAAACATCAAACACCTTGTTTAAGCGAGGCTTCAATAAAGGCATCCAAATCGCCATCAAGCACTTTCTGGGTGTTGCTGATTTCAACATTGGTGCGTAAATCTTTGATGCGACTTTGGTCCAGCACATAGCTGCGGATTTGGTGTCCCCAGCCTACATCGGTTTTGGTGTCTTCAAGTTTTTGTTGGGCTTCCATGCGTTTGCGCATTTCAAAGTCATACAGACGAGAGCGCAAACGCTTCCACGCAACATCGCGGTTGCTGTGTTGGCTTCTGCCGTCTTGGCACTGAACCACAATACCGGTTGGAATGTGCGTTAAGCGAACTGCCGAGTCGGTTTTGTTGATGTGCTGTCCACCTGCACCACTGGCACGGAATGTATCGGTTCGCACATCGGCTGGGTTGATATCTATTTCAATGGAGTCATCCACTTCAGGATAGACAAACACGCTGGCAAAACTGGTGTGACGTCCACCTGCAGAGTCAAACGGAGACTTGCGAACCAAGCGATGCACACCTGTTTCTGTTCGCAGCAACCCGAAGGCGTACTCGCCTTCAATCTTCAGGGTGGCACCTTTGATGCCCGCAACGTCACCTGGCGACTCGTCTTCCAGTGTTGCCTTGAATCCTTTGCGCTCTGCGTATTTCAAGTATTGGCGCAAAAGCATGCTGGCCCAGTCGCAAGCCTCCGTGCCACCAGCGCCTGCTTGTATGTCGAGAAATGCATTGAGCGGATCGGCGGGGTTGTTGAACATGCGCCGGAATTCGAGTTTTTCCACCTCGGCCAAGATACGCTGAGTGTCTTCTTCTATGGTCAGAAGTCCTGACTCATCGTTGTCGGACTTGCTCATGTCAAACAATTCGGTGTTGTCATCAATTTCTTGGCCCAATCGGCCAATCGTCAGCACAATATCGTCAAGCGACTTTTTTTCTTTGCCCAGTTCTTGCGCTTTTTTGGGATCGTTCCAAACGCTGGGGTCTTCTAATGATGCGTTGACAGTTCTCAGTCGTTCTGATTTGGCATCGAAGTCAAAGATACCCCCGAAGATCAAGTGTTCGCGCTTGCAGGTCGTTGAGCAAGCTACCTATGTTGTTGATGCGTTCTGCTTCCATGTCAATATCCAGTATCCAAAGATTTGATTATCCTCTGTCCATCAAGTGCTTGGACGGGCAATGGCATAAGCTTTATGAGGATTTGATTCTTCATTGCGTAAGCTGGCAAGCGTATTGAGCACATCACCAACAAAAATGATGGCAGGACTTGCCATTTCGGCTTCGCAAATCAATGTATGCAAAGCGTGAAGTTGTCCTATAACACTGCATTGATTTTGTTCGCTGGCGTTTTGTACCACTGCAATGGGGGTGACGGGCGGCATAGATTTCAACAAGGCAGTTTGCAACTCTTGCGAACTGGTCATGCCCATGTAAATGACCAGCGTCAAGCGGCAAGTATGTGCGGTGTGGCCTAGAAGTTCCCAGTTCACAGCAGGGGTATTTGAATGGCTTGAAGGCGAGTGCCCAGTCACCATGATGGCCCCATGCGCAAACTGCCGATGCGTCAAAGATATCCCCAGGCTATTGATGGCGGCAAGTCCAGCGGTTACGCCGTTGATCACTCTGATGCCCACGCCTTGCGACTGAAGGTAAGCGATTTCCTCGCCAGCCCGACCAAAAAGCAAAGGATCGCCACCTTTAAGCCTGACCACAATTTCACCAGCCAATGCCTCTTGCACCATCAATTTTTCGATGAAGGCTTGCGGCGTCGATTGACAGCCGCCGCGCTTGCCTACGTGAACCACACGTGCTTGCGGGTGAGCATGCTGCAAAACATCGGGGTGAACCAAGTCATCTACCAAAATGATCGTTGCTGTTTGCAGTGCTTTGACCGCCTTGAGCGTCAAGAGGTCGGGGTCGCCAGGCCCAGCCCCGACAAGTGTCACAAACACAGATGGCGATGTTTTTGTCATGGTGTCTCGTTTCTAACACTGTTATCCATACTGGCCAATGACAAACGCGAAATGAGTTCTGCTTGTACTTGTATTGGCTGTGGTACTGGCTTGCGTCCTTGAATCATGGCGTTAATCAATTCAGCGGTTTGCTGCGCATTCATTCCCATGGGCATGTCGGTGGTCTCATGTGCAGTTTCTGGTGCAATATTGAGTTGCGCAAAAGCTTGTCCCTTGATAAAGCAGCGCATGCTGGGCATTTTGCGAGGGTCTGCCACGGGCTCACCCTCCGTACCGCGCAACAGCAAGGCGTTGGCTTTAAGCCCTTCAAGGGTTGCTTGCATGGACACAGCGTAATCTGGATGGGTATAGCTGGCTACTTGAATGCTGTTACCCACAACAGAGTTCATCAACTTGACCATGCTATGGGCTGAATTGCGCAAACCCGTTTGACGGCGAACTTGTAGCAGTGACCACAAACCTTCGCACAACAATCGGGTGGGCGCAAATACCACTTCGCCTTTGGCAATGCTTTGGGTGGTGGTTGTCGGTTCAATCCCCAAAGCAAATAACACCTCTTGGATGGAGACACGTGTGTCCTCGGTATGGGTGCCATGAATGAGCACCGCATGTCCCTTGTTGGCCAATAACTTTGCCAAGAGAGGTGTGAGCAAAGGGAGTCTTCGTGAACCGTTGTAGCTGGGCAATACAACCACCGGTTGAAGCTCGTCATTGGTAAAAACTTGCATCTGAGCATGAGCAGCATCTAAAAAGCCCAGCATTTCTTCAGGCGTTTCACCTTTAATTCGCATGGCAATACAAAAAGCACCTAATGCAACAGGGTCAACAGAACCCAGCAGCACTTGGGTCATGAGCTCACGAGCCTGCTCACGAGACAAATTCCTTGCCCCTTGCTTGCCACGTCCAATTTCCCGAATGAAATGCGCAATGCTCATGCGTGTGATTGTCTGACAAGTTAAATGACTTATGGTTATGTATTGAATCAAGCAGGGCTAAACTCAGCGGCATGTTGATCTTAGGCATTGAATCTTCTTGCGATGAAACTGGGGTGGCCTTGGTGCGCACCGGCGAAGGGGCAGCTTGGCCACAACTGCTGGCGCAGCATTTGCATACACAAGCAGCGATGCACGAGGCCTATGGTGGGGTGGTGCCCGAGTTAGCCAGCCGAGACCATATCCGTCGCCTGGTTCCCTTGGTGGAGCAGGTGATGGATTCTGCGCAGCAAGCTTTGTCTGATATTGATGTGGTCGCCTATACCAAAGGACCAGGACTGGCGGGCGCTTTATTGGTAGGTGCGGCAACAGCCAGTGCATTGGCTGCTAGCTTGTCCAGACCTGTGATGGGAATCCATCATTTAGAGGGGCATTTATTGTCCCCCTTCCTTAGCGAGGACCCCCCGCAATTTCCCTTTGTGGCTTTGTTGGTGTCGGGAGGACACACGCAACTGATGTGGGTCAAGGCGCTTGGTCAATATGAATTATTGGGTGAAACCATCGACGACGCAGCTGGGGAGGCGTTTGACAAATCCGCGAAATTGCTTGGCTTGGGTTATCCAGGGGGACCTGCTTTGGCCGCCTTGGCAAGCCAAGGCCGCGCGGATGCGTATGCGTTTCCACGGCCCTTGCTGCATCAACCTAATTTGGATTTTTCCTTTGCAGGGCTCAAGACCGCGGTGTTGACCCAATGCAAAAAGTCCGCAGATCAATTGCCCTTGCACCGCGCCGATATCGCCGCCTCCACCCAAGCTGCTATTGTGGAGGTGCTGGTCAAGAAATCGTTGCGCGCATTGACGCAAACTGGCATCAAGCGTTTGGTGGTTGCCGGTGGTGTGGGTGCCAATCGCGCTTTGCGAGATCAGTTGACCATGTCGGTGCAGCGCATGGGCGCAACTGTTCATTACCCCGAAGCGCAGTGGTGTACCGATAATGGCGCCATGATTGCCATGGCTGCTGGTATGCGTTTGCAAAAAGGCATTGAGCTAGCACATACCTCCTATGCTTTTGATGTTCTCCCACGATGGTCACTGGCTCAGCTATAGATCCTTTTTAAATTGCCCTATCCATGCGACAAGCTATTGAGCAACTTCAGGCCTCCAAAATCCGAGAACTCGCCAATGCGGGCCTTGGCAGAAGCGACGTTTTGGCGTTTTGGTTTGGTGAAAGTGACGAGGTCACGCCCGACTTTATTCGCCAAGCCGCCATCGATTCTTTGCAAGCAGGGGAGACGTTTTACGCCCACAACTTAGGCTTGCCTGAGTTGCGTGAATCGATCTCTGCAGAGATGGTTAAGCGTCACGGTGTTGATATTGGCAGTCACCGCATTGCGGTGACCTCAGGCGGTGTCAATGCCTTGATGTTGGCCATGCAGGCCTTGGTTGATGCGGGAGATGAGGTTTTGGTGATCACACCTGTTTGGCCCAACTTGACAGCTCAGCCGCAGATTTTGGGTGCCCACTTGCGAACCTTGAGTCTCGAGCCTTCAAAGGGCAGGTGGGAGTTACCACTTGAGAAGCTGTTAGACAGCATCACTATGAATACCCGTTTGCTGGTGCTCAATTCGCCCAACAACCCGACGGGTTGGACCTTGAATCGACAAGAACAGCAAGCCATCTTGGAAAAATGCCGAAGCACAGGCACTTGGATTTTGGCGGATGAGGTTTATGAGAGCCTTTATTTTTTGGATAGCCAAAACCATTGCGCACCCAGTTTTTTGGACATTGCGCATGCGGACGACAAGCTCGTGGTGGCGCACAGTTTTTCCAAAAGCTTTTTGATGACAGGTTGGCGTTTGGGATGGTTGGTCATGCCGCTTGAGATGACGCAGCACATGGGCAAATTGATTGAATTCAATACTTCTTGTGCATCTGTGTTTGTTCAGCGAGCGGGCGTCGTGGCGCTTAATCGAGCGGAGGAGGTGACGCCTCGCGTTGTTTCCCATTTGCGCCTTTGTCGAGACACCTTGGCCAATGCCTTGAATGGCCTCGACCAGATTGAATTTGCGCTTCCTGATGGCGGTATGTACCTGTTTTTGCGTTTACCTGCTGGTATGGATGACTTTCAAATTGCCAAGCGTTTGGTGCAAGAAGCGGGCCTAGGCTTGGCGCCTGGGAGTGCCTTTGCTTCAGAGGCGCAAGGCTGGCTTCGCTGGTGTTTTGCTTCTAAAGAACTTGACAGATTGCGCCTAGGGGCTGAGAGACTGGGCAGCTGGTTATCCAAGCTATAATCTTTGGGCTTAGGCCTTTAGGGGTACTAAGTTCACGCCATCTGGCATTTCCGGCTGTTGGCGCATGTCAAATTTTTTGGAAAACACCATGACAACTCTCAATAAAGCTGAGGTCGTAAAGGCCAATGCACGTTCCGCCAACGATACTGGCAGTCCCGAAGTGCAAGTCGCCATCCTGACTGCACGCATCAATGAACTGACCCCTCACTTCAAAACCCACGCCAAAGACCACCATGGTCGCCGTGGCTTGTTGCGCATGGTCAGCCGTCGTCGCAAATTGCTCGACTACCTCAAATCCAAAGACGCTGAGCGCTACACCTCGCTCATCGCCAAGTTGGGTTTGCGCAAGTAATTTTTCATCTCTGTCAGGTCCTAGGCCCACTTGCTCAGGGCTTGGCAGCAGTGAAAAACGTGACAAAAACTCTGAAGCAGATCGAAGCTGTGTCATTCCAAAAGAAGGTATTTTTCTGGAATGGCATCGTAGTCTGATAAGTGTTTTTGGGCTTTGGTGAAGTGGCCTTCACTTCCCGCCTAATTTCAGGAAATACACATGTCCTTATTCAACAAAGTAAGCAAAACCTTCCAATGGGGCCAGCACACGGTCACCATGGAAACCGGCGAAATTGCACGCCAAGCCAGTGGCGCGGTGTTGGTCAACATTGACGATACCGTCGTACTCGCTACCGTCGTCGGCTCCAAAACCGCCAAAGCAGGTCAGGATTTCTTTCCCCTGACCGTTGACTACATCGAGAAAACCTATGCCGCAGGCAAAATCCCTGGCAGTTTCTTCAAGCGCGAAGCCAAGCCAAGCGAACTTGAAACACTTACCAGCCGTCTGATTGACCGCCCCATTCGTCCCCTGTTCCCCGAAGGTTTCTACAACGAAGTGCATGTGGTCATCCACACGGTTTCTTTGAACCCAGAGGTCGATGCTGACATTGCCGCCATGATTGGCACCTCTGCCGCATTGGCCATATCAGGTATTCCTTTCAACGGCCCCATAGGCGCGGCCCGTGTGGGCTACATCAACGGCGAATATGTCTTGAACCCAGGTCAAACCCAGCGCAAAGACAGCGTCATGGATTTGGTCGTGGCTGGGACCGAAGCCGCTGTGTTGATGGTTGAATCCGAAGCGCTGCAGTTGTCTGAAGAAATCATGTTGGGCGCAGTGGTGTTTGGTCACGAACAAAGCCGCGTAGCTATCAACGCTATCCATGAACTTGTGCGTGAAGCTGGCAAACCCGTTTGGGAGTGGACTGCGGCCGACAAGGACGAGCCCCTGATCGCCAAGGTTGCTGCTTTGGCTGACGACAAACTCACTGCGGCCTACCAAATCCGCAACAAGCAAAGCCGCACCCAAGCATGCCGTGAGGCTTATGCCGCTGTCATGGCTGGTTTGAAAGCAGATGGCGTCGAGTTTGACGGCGTCAAAGTGGAAAACATGCTGTTCGATATCGAAGCTCGAATTGTTCGCAGCCAAATTTTGGCAGGGGAGCCCCGCATCGATGGACGCGACACCCGTACTGTGCGGCCCATTGAAATCCGCAACAGTGTCTTGCCCCGCACCCACGGTTCAGCCCTGTTTACCCGTGGCGAAACACAGGCTTTGGTCATCACCACCCTAGGCACAGAACGCGATGCCCAACGCATCGACGCACTGGCCGGTGAGTTTGAAGACCGCTTCATGTTCCACTACAACATGCCTCCCTTTGCCACCGGCGAAGTCGGTCGCATGGGCTCTACCAAGCGCCGCGAAGTGGGCCATGGCCGTTTGGCCAAGCGTGCTTTGGCGGCATGTTTGCCCACCAAAGAAGAGTTTCCCTACACCTTGCGTGTGGTCTCTGAGATCACCGAATCCAATGGATCTTCTTCCATGGCCTCCGTCTGCGGTGGCTGCTTGTCCATGATGGATGCTGGTGTTCCCATGAAAGCGCACGTGGCAGGTATCGCCATGGGCCTGATCAAGGACGGCAACCGCTTTGCTGTGTTGACTGATATTTTGGGTGACGAAGATCACTTGGGCGACATGGACTTCAAAGTTGCCGGTACCACCAACGGCATCACTGCTTTGCAAATGGACATCAAAATTCAAGGCATTACCCAAGAGATCATGCAAGTTGCTTTGGCCCAAGCCAAAGAGGCGCGTATGCATATTTTGAGCAAAATGCAAGAAGCCATGGGCCAGGCCAAAACTGAGGTGAGCAACTTTGCCCCCAAGCTCTACACCATGAAGATCAATCCGGAAAAAATCCGCGATGTGATCGGCAAAGGCGGTGCAGTCATTCGTGCGCTGACCGAAGAAACCGGTTGCCAAATCAACATAGAGGAAGACGGCACCATCACCATCGCAGCCACTGACGGCGCCAAGGCCGAAGAAGCCAAGCGACGCATCAGCGAAATCACTGCTGAAGTGGAAATTGGCAAGATTTACGAAGGCCCCATCACCAAGATTTTGGACTTCGGTGCGTTGGTGAACTTGTTGCCTGGCAAAGATGGTTTGCTTCACATTAGCCAAATCAGCCACGAGCGTATTGCCAAGGTCACCGACGTGTTGGCTGAAGGCCAAATCGTGCGTGTCAAAGTGTTGGAAACCGATGAAAAGGGTCGCATCAAGTTGTCCATGAAAGCGCTATTGGACCGCCCTGAAGCACCACCCCAACAGCACCACTCTGACGAACAACCACATCAAGAGTAAAGCCATGACACGCAAATTGATTGTGGGCAATTGGAAAATGAATGGCAGCTTGGCTGCCAATCACGATCTGTTGACCGCTATCAATGCAGGCTTGGCTTCTAGTGCTTGCCAAGTCGCCGTTTGCGTGCCAGCGCCTTACTTGGCGCAGGTACAACTTCTGTCTGCTTCGAGCCCCTTACTTTGGGGTGCGCAGGACGTTTCTTCGTCTGAAAGCGGCGCCTTTACCGGTGAAGTATCTGCGGCCATGTTGCGGGACTTTGGTGTCCGGTATGCACTGGTCGGACATTCCGAGCGCCGTCAATACCATGGTGAAACCGACGAAGTTGTTGCCCTCAAGGCTCAAAGTGCCTTGTCTGCTGGCATCACACCCATTGTTTGCGTGGGCGAAACACTTGCCCAGCGAGAAGCCGGACAAACCGCCGAGGTCGTCAAGCGCCAACTGGCTGCTGTTATTCATACCAATGGACACTGCATCAGCGAGATTGTGGTGGCATATGAGCCGGTATGGGCCATTGGTACGGGTAAAACTGCCTCGCCAGAGCAAGCTCAAGAAGTCCATGCCATGTTGAGACATCAATTGGCTGCTGCTTCTGAGCACGCAGGCAAGATTGCCATTTTGTATGGCGGCAGTATGAATGCATCCAACGCCGCGAGCTTGTTGTCGCAAAAAGATATTGATGGCGGTCTGGTGGGTGGCGCTTCCCTGAAAGCGGCAGATTTTTTATTGATTGTGGCTGCAGCATCGCAGTAACTGATTTGGAGTTTTGATGAGCACACTACTGAACTTGTTAATGGTTGTTCAAATTTTGTCTGCGCTTGGCATGATAGGTTTGATACTGGTGCAACACGGCAAAGGTGCTGACATGGGGGCTGCTTTTGGCAGCGGTACTTCTGGCAGCTTGTTTGGTGCCAGTGGTGGTGCCAATTTTCTTTCACGCACCACAGCCGTGTTGGCTGCTGTCTTTTTTGTGTGTACTTTGGCGCAAGCCTATTTCAGCAATTTGCGAACCACTCCTTCCTCAGAAGGTAGTGTGTTGGAGCGTGCTCAGCCAGTTGCGCCAACAGCTGCAGATCAAGTACCAGGTGCGGTAACACCGGCACCAGCTGCCAGCTCTGAAACCCCAAGTTCTGTGCCTGCCCCTGCAACCAACAGTTCTCCTGCCTCTCAAATCCCAGGTAAATGAGATTTACCTCAAGTGATTTTCATACTCGCCATAGGGTGAAAAAGGCCTATTTCGGGTTAAGATAATCAGCTTTTAGCGCTCCTCATGAAAGCATGATGGGCGCTAAAAAACAGTCACGCCGTCGTGGTGAAATTGGTAGACACGCTATCTTGAGGGGGTAGTGGCGAAAGCTGTGCGAGTTCGAGTCTCGCCGACGGCACCATCACCAGCTTTTTGTCTTGCTGGAGTCAGATATTTTTGTCAATCTAGCTTCCAAAGCTTCAACCCGAGATTGAAATGATTCTTGAGCAGTATCTGCCCGTTTTATTGTTTATCCTTGTTGGCCTGTTGGTCGGTGTGGCTCCGCAGGCCATTGGCTATTTCCTAGGTCCGCAGCGGCCTGACGCAGCTAAAAATTCCCCCTACGAATGTGGCTTTGAAGCCTTCGATGACGCTCGCAGCAAATTCGATGTACGTTACTACTTGGTGGCGATTCTTTTTATCCTTTTTGACTTAGAGATCGCTTTTCTTTTTCCATGGGCTGCATCACTGAAAGAAATTGGCACCACGGGCTTTGTAGCCATGATGATTTTTCTGGCTATTCTTGTCGTGGGCTTCATCTACGAATGGAAAAAAGGCGCCCTCGATTGGGAATAACTTATGTCACTTGAAGGTGTTTTCTCTGAAGGCTTCATAACCACCTCTTATGACTCGGTGGTGAATTGGGCCAAGACTGGTTCACTTTGGCCCATGACCTTTGGCTTGGCTTGCTGTGCCGTAGAAATGATGCATGCGGGCGCTGCTCGCTATGACATCGATCGTTTTGGTATGTTGTTTCGTCCCAGTCCTCGCCAATCCGACTTGATGATTGTGGCGGGAACACTTTGTAACAAGATGGCCCCCGCCTTACGTAAGGTTTATGACCAAATGAGTGAACCGCGCTGGGTGCTTTCCATGGGCTCTTGCGCCAATGGCGGCGGCTATTACCACTACAGTTATTCGGTGGTTAGAGGGTGTGACCGCATTGTGCCCGTCGATGTTTATGTGCCGGGCTGCCCGCCCACCGCAGAAGCTTTGCTTTATGGCATCTTGCAATTGCAAAACAAGATTCGGCGTGAAAACACCATTGCCCGTGGATAACGAACAATGGCATTGACTGTTTCGATCACCCAACTCGAAGACACTTTGCGCAAAGTGTTTGACAGTTATGCGCCAAAATTCTCTCTCGCTTTGGGTGAAATCACCATGACGGTTGAGGCCAAAGACTATTTTGAAATTGCCCAAGTACTGCGCGACCATGCCGACTTGGCCTTCGAGCAACTGATCGATTTGTGTGGTGTCGATTACTCCGACTACAAAAACAACGCGCCTTCTGCGTTCACAGATTTGCCCCGCTACGCTGTGACCAGCCATTTGCTTTCATTGACCCACAATTGGCGTTT
>CALPPP020000021.1 GCA_943325485.2 Rickettsia typhi | reverse complement strand
GTCATTGCGAGCGTAGCGAAGCAATCCCTGCCTCGTAAGGTGCGGATCGCAGGTCGGCCGTAGCCGACGTTGTGACAGCATGGAGGCGAGGCCGAGCCTGCGGTACGTGCCGAGGGATTGCTTCGCTACGCTCGCAATGACGAGAGCTTGCTTCGACCCTGACGAGAGCTTGCATCGACCCTGACGAGAGCTTGCTTCGACCCTGACGAGAGCTTGCTTCGACCCTGACGAGAGCTTGCTTCGAGCCTTTGGGTCTCGCAATGACCACCAGAAGCAAGATGTCAGGCTTTTTCCAAATGGGCTTGCAAACCCCTGCGCGGTGATGGCCCCACCTCAGGCGCATAGCCCAAGCGGGTCCACATTTGCACCGTGTCTGCGCCGTCCTTGCCGCCCAAGAGTTGGTGAATGGCTTTGTAGTTCTGCGCTTGCTCGGGGTACTCCTGCAAGGCTTGCGACAAAGGGTGCATGCGCAAGCCCAAGGCTGTCGCGGCGAGTTGCAAACGCACATAAGCGCGGCCACACAACATTTGGGTTGTGCGGCTGTTGTCTGAGGTGCTGAGCCACACACAGGCGGGTGTGGTCCCCATTTTTTCGTTGAAATCGCTGATTTGCCCTTTCACGGCCGAGCTCTCAGGCTCTGAAGGCTTGCTGCGGTCAAACAGGCCCAACGCGACCAGAGAGCGAACCATCGGCGTATTGATCGAGATGCCATCGCGGTGTTGGGCAATTTCTTGGGGGCCGACGCGTAGTACTTTGTAAGACTCCAGCAATGTACGAGGGGTTTGCATCTCGATGCGCCATGCGTCCATGGCAATTTGTCGGTGTTGGGCCATGCTGGCTTCGTCCGCCGTGACCAGGCCGAACTTGACCGGCAGGCCTTTCACGCTGTCGGCCAAGGCTTGGCGAGCATCTGCATTGGGTATGCGGCTGTCGTAAGTACCGCGGTGGGTATGACGATGAAAGATCTGCGCAAACAAAGGATCTGCTTTAACGGCATCGTCTTTGACCAGGCGAATGCTGACGGTGGGTCGGCCATCAGGCGCTTTGGCATCGAACTCACCCTCAGGGAACAGGGTGGTCTCGGCACGGTAGCCCCTTTGTTTGGCCGCCATGTCGAGCAACTCCAGAAATGTCCCTTGGCTGATGACAAGCTGGCGTGACCACGGATCGGTTTCGGGCAACAAGCGCTGCAAGTCCATGCGCAGAAAGATGGTGTCTGGCGTGTCCAGATTGACCAACCAAGACTGCAAATTGTGGGCGTGGGGGGCTAACAAAGCGTGAGACAGCGCCCAGCGACGAATATCCAAATCATTGGCGGGCGGCTGCCAGGCGGCAATGGCCTCGGGCGGCAAGGCACTGCTGCAGCCAGGCAGGCTGCTGAGGGTAGCGGCGGCAATGACGCCACCACCAGCGATTCGTAAAAATTGACGTTTATTCATTCTTTTCTCCTGTAGCTGTGTTGTAGATGCACGAATTGTGATTAAGTCATTTCAACTGCACAATTGCATAAATTCAAATCACAGGTATTCATTTATGAATGAAAAGAACTTCAACTGGTCCTTGATCCCCTCTTTTTTGGCGGCCTTAGAGCATGGCAGCTTAATGGGGGCGGCGCGGGCCACAAAACTCAGCCAATCGACCTTGGGGCGACACATCGCCGAGTTGGAGCAACAGTTGAATGTGCTGCTTTTTGAGCGCACAGGTCGCGGTTTACAAGCCACGCCCAACGCTTTGGCATTGGCCGAAGCGGCTCAAACCATGCAAAGCGGCGCGGCCAGTTTTTCTCGCTTGGCCAGTGGCAGCACCTCAAGTTTGCAAGGCCTGGTTCGCATCACTGCCAGCCAACCGGTGGCGTGCTTTTTATTGCCACCCATCTTGGCAAACATGCGACTGGCCTTACCCGAGGTGACGGTGGCGCTGGTGGTCAGTAACGATGTCAGCAACTTGCTGCGACGTGAAGCTGATATCGCTCTGCGCATGGTGCGCCCAGAGCAAAGCAGCCTCATTGCCAAGCGCATTGGCAACATCACGATTCAGGCCTGCGCACAAAATGACTATCTTCATCGCAAAGGCATTCCGCGGCAAGCGGGCGATTTGCGTGACCATGAATTGATCGCTGGCGACCGCACCAACGATATTGACATGGGCTTTGAAGCCCTGGGGTTTGCTGTCAAACATCTGCACTTTGCCTTGCGCAGTGACGACTTGATCGCCCAATGGACAGCGGTCAAAGCCGGTTTGGGTGTGGGTTTTATGGCCGACTATTTGCTAAGAGTAGAGCCATCGGTTCAAGCGTTGTTGCCCGCCTTGGAGCTGCCCCAATTCCCGGTTTGGCTGACTTCCCACCAAGAGCTGCAAACCAGCGCCCGCATCCGAGCCGTCTACGATTTTTTGGCTTCAGAGGTGGCCCAATCTCTGTCATGCCGATCAGGGCTATCTAGCTGAACAAATTCAAACCACCCGGTTCTGCGGCGTGTTGGCGACAAAGGCTTCGATGTTGTCGATCAATTGGTCTGCCAAAAACTGCATCGCTTGCTGGGAGGCCCATGCCACGTGCGGCGTCAAAATAAAGTTAGGTGAGCGAATTTCCAATAACGGGTTGCCGTTTTTGGGTGGCTCTTGACTCAAGACATCAAAGCCCGCACCCGCAATCACGCCAGTTTGTAAAGCTGTCTTCAAGGCCTCTTCGTCCACCAAACCACCACGCGAGGTGTTGATCAGCAGAGCACTGCGTTTCATTTGTTGTAACTGCGCCATGCCAATGAAGTGGCGTGAGGCAGGCGTCAAGGGACAGTGCAAGGAAATGATGTCCGATTCGGCAAACACCTGCTCAGGTGGCACAAATTCCACGCCTGGGGCTTTGGGTGGCGCATGATCGGCAAACAAGACCTTCATCCCCAAGGCGCGGGCGATCTGCGCTGTGGCCTGTCCCAACACACCTTCTCCAAAAATGCCTAAGGTGCTGCCGTGCAAGTCGCGTATGGGGTAATCGAAAAAGCAAAATTGCTCCTCTTTCTGCCAACGACCGTTCAGAACATCATCTCGGTAAGCCATGAGGTTGCGACGCAAAGCAAAAATCAATGCGAAAGCGTGTTCAGGCACGGTGTGTACTGCGTAGTTGCGGATATTGACCAAGGCCACGCCGCGTTCGCGGCACGCATCAACATCAATCACGTCATAGCCGGTGGCGGCCATGGCAATCAGCTTGAGCTTGGGCAGTTGCGCCAGGGTGTCGCGGCGAATCGGCACCTTGTTGGTGATGACCACGGTAGCGTCTTGCAAACGCTGCACTACCTGGTCAGGGTGGGTTTGCACATGCTCAGTCCAAGCGTGTGCAAACGAAGGCGCGCGCAGTTCAGCCCTTAACGACTGCCTGTCCAGAAAGACTATGTTTTGCATGCTCATCCTTGTTGAAGACTGGCGCACCCAAACCAGAGGGTGCGGCGTGCTGGCGCCAATAGTTGCCCGCTGCTGCAGAACCACTGCCAGGTTGCAGCGCAACGCCGCAGTCAAGCATGGCCATTTCAGCACCATTAATGGCCGCCATCAAATGCACCTCGTTCATATCGCCGAGGTGTCCGATGCGAAACAGCTTACCAGCGACTTTTGACAAACCGCCTCCTAGAGACAGGTTGTAGCGACGGTAGGCGCGGGCAATCACGTCGCCGCCTGCAACGCCTGCGGGCAACATCACGGCAGTGACGGTGTCTGAATGCCACTTAGCTTCAGCAGCACACAATTTAAGCTGCCAACCTTGGGTCACTGCAGCGCGAACCCCTTCTGCCAGGTAATGGTGGCGGGCAAACACATTGTCCAAGCCTTCCTCATGAAGCATTTTCATAGACTCGATCAGCCCATACATCAATGGCAATGCGGGAGTGTAGGGAAAATAGCCAGTGGCATTGCTTTGCAACATGTCTTGCAAATCAAAGTAGGCACGTTTGAGTTGTGCAGTTTTGTGCAGAGCCAATGCTTTGTCGCTGACGCACAAAATGCCCAAACCTGCGGGAAGCATCAAGCCCTTTTGCGAGCCACTGACCGCCATGTCAACCGCCCAATCGTCAAAGCGGAAATCGATACAGCCCAAAGATGAGACGCAATCGACAAACAAGAGAGCTGGATGAGAAGCATCATCCAAAGCTTCACGCACACCAGCAATGTCAGAGGTGACACCAGTAGCGGTTTCGTTGTGGCAAGCCAAGACGGCTTTGAAACTGTGCTGAGTATCGTTTTTCAAAATATCTGCAAACTGTTGCAGAGGTACGCCCGTTCCCCATTCACATTCAACGATGTGCACATCCAGCCCCAAGCGCTGACACATATCAATCCACAAGTGGCTGAACTGACCAAAGCGTGCAGCAAGTACTTTGTCGCCGGGGGACAAAGTGTTCGTGAGTGCGGCTTCCCAGCATCCAGTGCCGGAGGAAGGAAAGATAAAGGGCGTGCCGTTTTTAGACCGAAAAATTTCCTTCAATCCCGCCATGATGGTGTGCGTGAGGTGTGGGAAATTTGGGGAACGATGGTCCTCCATGGATACCATCATGGCGCGTTGAATGCGCTCTGGCACGTTGGTAGGACCTGGAACAAATAGGAAGTTACGACCAGCCATAGGAATCCCTTTCAATGGTTAAAGATAAAAAAGTTTTCTCGCCGAAAAAATCATTGCAAGTTCATGGATGCAAAACGCTATCGCCATAAACAGGAAACGGTGCCACCAACTCAGCCACCTTTTGGCGTACTGCCGCGATGCGCGCAGCATCCTCTGGCGCCTCCAGCACATCAGCCATCAAATGCGCAGTCCTGCGAACCTCCTCAGGACCGAAACCACGCGTGGTCATGGCAGGCGTTCCCAAACGAATACCGCTGGTGACCATGGGTTTTTCAGGGTCGTTAGGGATGCCGTTTTTATTGCATGTGATATGCGCTTGGCCCAAAGCCAACTCAGCGGCCTTGCCGGTGATGCCTTTGGCGCGCAAATCCACCAACATCACATGACTTTCAGTGCGGCCACTGACAATGCGAAACCCGCGCTCAACCAAGGTTTTGGCCAAGGTGTCTGCATTCACCAAGACCTGTTGCTGATAGGCTTTGAACGCGGGTTGCAAGGCTTCATGAAAGGCTGTGGCTTTGCCTGCAATCACATGCATCAAGGGGCCGCCTTGCAAACCTGGAAAAACGGCGCTGTTGATTTTTTTCGCCATCTCTTCGCTGTTGGTCAAAATGATGCCGCCGCGTGGGCCACGCAAGCTTTTGTGCGTGGTGGAGGTCACAACATCGGCATAAGGCATGGGGTTGGGGTAGACGCCGCCAGCGATCAAGCCTGAGTAGTGGGCCATGTCGACCAGCAGGTAAGCGCCAATGCTCTTGGCGACTTGTGCAAACTTTTCCCAATCGATCTTGAGCGAATAGGCTGATGCACCAGCGATGATGAGTTTGGGCTTGTGGGTGTGAGCCATACGCTCCATCGCCTCATAGTCGATCTCTTCAGCTGCATTCAGCCCATAGCTGACCACATTGAACCATTTGCCACTCATGTTCAGGTGCATGCCATGTGTCAAGTGGCCGCCTTCAGCCAAGCTCATGCCCATGATGGTGTCGCCGGGTTGCAGCAGCGCCAAAAAAACGGCTTGGTTGGCTTGCGAACCCGAATTGGCTTGAACGTTCACAAATTGCGCGCCATAAAGTTCTTTGAGCCGGTCAATACAAAGCTGCTCAACCATGTCGACAAATTCACAGCCGCCGTAATAACGCTTGCCTGGATATCCTTCGGCGTATTTGTTGGTCAGCACAGAGCCCTGCATCCGCATGACAGCTGGGCTGGTGTAGTTTTCAGAAGCAATCAGCTCAATGTGCTGTTCCTGCCGATGCGCTTCTTTCAACACGGCCGACCACAGCTGTGGATCGCTTTGAGAAATATCAGATTGCGCAGCAAACGCCACGCGCGAAGAGGTGACTTTGTTCAACATAAAAGAATTCCAAGAGAGTGAAAATATGCAGCTGTGTCAGGCGTAGCGGCCAACCATGTCATCAAGCGGGATGGGCTTGATGCTGTTGGCATGCCCCGCACAGCCAAACGCTTCGAAACGCGCTTTGCAAATGCCCTTGGCGGCTTTACGGGCAGCAATCAAAGCTTTGCGTGGGTCAAATTCACTGCGGTCTTGCGCAAAGGCTTGGCGCATGGCACCCGTCATCGCCAAACGGATGTCGGTGTCGATGTTCACCTTGCGCACACCTGAGCGAATGCCGCGCTGAATTTCTTCCACGGGAACGCCATAGGTTTCTTTGATGTCGCCACCGAATTCACGGATGATGGCTAACCACTCTTGCGGCACGCTGGAGGAGCCATGCATGACCAAATGGGTGTTGGGAATAGATTTATGGATCGCTACGATTTGGTCCATGGCCAAAATGTCGCCCGTAGGCTTGCGGGTGAACTTGTAAGCGCCGTGACTGGTGCCAATCGCAATCGCCAAAGCGTCCACGCCAGTGCGCTCGACAAAGTCCTTGGCTTGTACGGGGTCGGTGAGCAGCATGTCATGGGTGAGCTTGCCCACGGCACCAATACCGTCTTCCTCACCAGCTTCGCCGGTTTCTAATGAACCCAAACAACCAAGCTCGCCTTCGACAGACACGCCTACCGCATGGGCCATTTCACACACGCGACGTGTCACGTCAACGTTGTAGTCATAAGAGGCTGGTGTTTTGCCGTCTTGCATGAGCGAGCCGTCCATCATCACACTGGAAAAGCCCGAACGAATGGACTGCTGGCACACCGCTGGGGACACACCATGGTCTTGGTGCATGACCACGGGGATGTCGGGGTGCGACTCAATCGCGGCCAACACCAAATGGCGCAAGTAGGCTTCACCCGCATATTTACGAGCACCTGCCGAGGCTTGCAAGATCACGGGGCTGTGCGTCTCTTGGGCTGCCTCCATGATGGCCTGCACTTGCTCGAGGTTGTTGACGTTGAACGCAGGTATGCCATAGCCATGCTCGGCAGCATGGTCTAACACTTGGCGCAGGGATACAAGGGCCATGAAATTCTCCAGTTAAAAAATAGGGGGCTGGCCTTCAGGCCTTTTTCTTGCGTTCCATCATGCGCCACACAAAAGGCGTGAAGATGAGTTGCATCGCAAGTTCCATCTTGCCGCCTGGCACCACCACAGTGTTGGCGCGTGACATAAAGGAGTCGTGGATCATGTTGAGCAAGTAGGGAAAGTCGATTCCCTTAGGATTAGCAAAACGAATCACCACAAAGCTCTCATCAGGCGCAGGAATTTCACGCGCAATAAAAGGATTTGAAGTGTCCACACAAGGCACACGTTGGAAGTTCACATGGGTGTGGGCGAACTGAGGACAGATGTAATTCACATAATCGGGCATGCGACGCAAAATGGTGTCGGTCACTGCTTCAGTGGAATAACCGCGCTTGGATTTGTCACGCCAGAGTTTTTGAATCCACTCCAAGTTGATGACGGGCACCACACCGATCAGCAAATCAGGGTGTTGGGCAATATTGACCTCAGGTGTAACCACCGCACCATGCAAGCCTTCGTAAAACAACAGATCGGTTCCGCTGGGCACGTCTTCCCATGGTGTGAAGGTACCAGGCTCTTGTTTGTAGGGCGCAGCTTCTTCCTGGTCATGCAAATACTTGCGGCGCTTGCCTGTGCCGGTTTCGCTGTAGCTGCGAAACAAAGCTTCGAGTTCGGCAAACAAATTGGTGGTAGGTCCAAAGTGGCTGAAATTTTTGTCGCCCTGCTTTTCAGCATCAGCCGCTTTTTTACGCATTTCCAAACGGTCGTAGCGGTGAAAGCTGTCGCCCTCTATGACGGCAGCTGAAACCTTTTCGCGGCGGAAAATATTTTCAAATGTGCGGGTTACCGAGGTCGTTCCTGCACCTGATGAACCTGTGATGGCAATGATGGGGTGTTTGACAGACATGCTTTTCTTTCAATCAGTAAATAGTCTGGGGTTAATCCCGGAATAAGGTGCGTTCTGCAAACAGCGGATTGTCTATTTCGCGCGGTGCGGGTTCGCCGTGGTAGCGCTCAATCCGATCCACCTCGTTTTTGGAACCAAACACCAAACCAATACGTTGATGCAAACTGCTGGGCTTGACACTCAACATAGGTTCGCGGCCGGTACTGGCCCGTCCACCCGCTTGCTCCATGATCATGCCAATCGGATTAGCTTCATAGAGCAAACGCAAGCGTCCTGGCTTGCTGGGGTCTTTGGTGTCACGCGGGTACATGAACACACCACCACGCATCAGAATACGGTGGGCTTCAGCCACCATAGAGGCAATCCAACGCATATTGAAATCCTTGCCACGCTCACCCGATTTGCCGGCTAAACACTCGTCCACATAACGCTTGATGGGTGGCTCCCAAAACCGGCTGTTGGATGCGTTAATGGCGAACTCTTGGGTATCAGCAGGTACTTGCAATTTGGGGTGTGTCAACATGAACTCGCCCAAATTAGGTTCCAGCGTGAAGGCTGACACACCATTGCCCACGGTCAACACCAGCATGGTGGTGGGGCCGTACAAAGCATAGCCAGCCGCCAACTGGGTTGCACCTGCTTGCAAAAAATCAGCCTCAACCAAATCACGCCCGCTGTTGATGGCGTCTTGGGGCGCTCTCAAAATAGAAAAAATACTGCCCACCGACACATTGACATCGATGTTGCTGGAACCGTCCAAGGGATCAAACACCAACAGGTATTTACCTCTGGGGTACTTGCCAGGAATTTGGTAGGGGTCGGTCATCTCTTCGGACGCCATACCGGCCAAATGACCCGCCCATTCGTTTACACGAATAAACAATTCATTGCTCAGCACATCGAGTTTCTTCTGGGTTTCACCTTGCACATTGATGGCGCCGCCCTCTTGTGCGGCATGGTCGCCATACAAACCGCCCAGCTCACCCATGGCAACCGCGCGTGCAATGGCTTTGCAAGCCAAGGCTACATCCAAAATCAGCGCATTGAATTCGCCTTTGGAATCAGGGAAGCGACGACGCTCCTCGATCAGGTATTGGGTCAGGGTGGTGCGTTGGCGTAAGGGCATGATCGTTCCTAAGATATGTTCAGTGTTGGTGCCAAACGTTTAACTGCTCGACCGTGACACCGCCCAAATCGGGCAAAACTTGCAATGCGCCAGTGAAATCGTGGTGTGCTGTGAATTGGTTGCGGGTGATGATGGTTTTTAGCCCTGCTGACACTGCAGCACGCAAACCATTGGCAGAGTCTTCGATAGCCAAACAAGCGCTGGATGGCAAACCCAACCGGGCCAAAGTTTGTACGTACACCTGGGGGTGCGGTTTTTTCTTGGGCGCAGTGGAAGCATCTTCAATCACCATAAACAGATCTTTCCAGTCAAGACCTATGGCATTGCGCAACAGCACCGCGATATTGACAGGCGATGTGGTGGTGGCAATGGCCAAACGCAGACCTTGTTGGTGTGCTTGTTGAATAAGCGTCAATACCCCAGGGCGCAACTGGACAGCACCATCTTGCACAGCACTTTCATAGGCAGCTGTTTTTAAAGCGTGCAAATGTTCAATGGTGTCACGCAAGCCCGAACCGTCTATATCTTTCATCTCGGGATGAACATGGTTCCAATAGTGCAACATGCGCTCTTTGCCGCCGGAAATCTCCAACAAGCCTGTATACAAAGCAAGGTCCCAATGCCAGTCAAGGCCTTGCTCGGCAAAGGCATGATTAAAGGCTGCCAAATGGGCGCTTTCGGTATCGGCCAAGGTACCGTCAACATCGAATATCAATGCTTGTAATGTGCTCATGCGCTTGCCTGTGGGTTTTGAAAAACACGACTGGCCAATATATCCTCTGCGGACAAAGTACTTAAGTCCGCGGCGCTTAAGACTTTGTCGGGCTGCGAAAACAATCGACTGGCTTGGCGCAGTCGCGCTCGCTCTAGCGCATTGCGGATGCTGCGAGCATTGGCGAAATGCGGTTGCTGCATACGCAGTTGTATGTATTTTTGAAATGCTGCGTTGGCACCTGCATCCATACTATAGTGCTGCTCGGCTAACATTTTTTCGGCGATATGCGACAGCTCGGCTGGCGCATAGTCAGGAAACTCAATGTGGTGAGCGATGCGTGAATTCATGCCGGGGTTGGACTGGAAGAAGGTGTCCATGCGGTCTTTGTAGCCTGCCAAGATCACCACCAAATCGTCACGCTGGTTTTCCATGACTTGCAGCAAGATCTCAATCGCTTCTTGACCATAGTCACGTTCGTTCTCAGGACGATACAGGTAATAAGCCTCGTCGATGAACAACACGCCACCCATGGCTTTTTTGAGCACCTCTTTGGTCTTGGGCGCGGTGTGACCGATGTACTGGCCTACCAAGTCGTCTCGAGTGACTGCGACCAAATGGCCGCTACGCACATATCCTAGGTTGTGCAGAATTTGCGCCATGCGCATGGCCACCGTGGTTTTGCCCGTGCCAGGGTTACCCGTGAAGCTCATGTGCAAAGAAGGCGCGTTAGATGTCAAACCCAAATTGCGCCGCAACCTGTCGATCACCAGCAAGGCAGCAATATCTCGCATACGGGTTTTGACAGGCAGCAAGCCCACCAACTCACGGTCAAGTTCATCCAAGATGGACGTGACCTGAGAGCCAGCCAACACCTCTGCCACGGTGCGCTCGCCCGTGTCATCGGACGCCCCACCCGTGTTCAAGGCACGGGCAGGGGTCGGGGCAACCACATCGGCGGTGTTTTTCACACCAGGCAGGTGATAGGCAGGGGCGTTCATGGCCGTGCTTACTTGCTGTAGCGGTTGTTTTCAGGCTTATCCATGGCGTAACCATGGGTGGTGTAGCGCAGGCTGCGACCGTTCACCTCTTGACGCTCCAAGCGATAGCCTGGCTCGTTAGGGGGGCGATGAACGATGAAGCTCATGGCCACGGATTCAATGCCGCGCGTGGAGTCAAAAGCCATCAAGCGGATGTAATGGTTGGGGAAGGTTTTGCGGCAGTTATTCACTTCCATCAACACACCTGCGGGATCGTTCAAGTCGAACATGGGCAAACCAAACATGTCCCAGTAGGTGTTGCGGGGGTGCGCATCATCGGTGTACTCCACGCTCCACGCGTAGCCTTTGGAGAGCCCATATTTAATTTGCAAGCTGATCTCATCATCAGTCAGTTCTGGCAAGAAGCTGAACTGGCCTTGGGTGATTTTGCCGGTGGGATTGGTCAACATGGTGTGTGCTCCTCTTTATCAAGCAACGGAAGGGGTGACGGCATAGTCGCTGCTGTCGGTGGATTGGTAGTTGAAGCTGATGTCGCCCCAGGTGTCGAGCGCGGCTTGCAACGGCGAGCAGTTCTTGGCCGCGTTCTTCAAAATGGTCGGGCCTTCTTCCAAAATGTTTTTGCCTTCGTTGCGGGCTTTGACCATGGCTTCCAAAGCCACACGGTTGGCCACTGCACCGGCTTGAATGCCTTGCGGGTGACCAATGGTGCCGCCGCCGAATTGCAACACCACGTCGTCGCCGAACAAGTCGATGAGTTGGTGCATTTGACCCGCGTGGATACCGCCGGAGGCCACCGGCATGACTTTTTTGGTGTCAGCCCAGTCCATGTCAAAGAACAAACCGCGCTGCAAATCGGTCTTGGTGTAGCTGTCGCGGCACACGTTGTAATAGCCTTGGACGGTCATGGGGTCGCCTTCCAATTTGCCCACGGCCGTGCCGGTGTGCAAATGGTCGCAACCTGCCAAGCGCAACCACTTGGCAATCACGCGGAAGCTCACGCCGTGGTTCTTCTGGCGGGTGTACGTGCCATGACCGGCGCGGTGCATGTGCATGATCATGTCGTTTTTGCGGCACCATTCAGCCATGGATTGGATGGCGGTGTAACCGATGACCAAGTCCACCATGACAATCACGCTGCCCAGGTCACGTGCAAATTCAGCACGTTCGTACATTTGTTCCATGGTGCCTGCGGTGACGTTCAAATACGAGCCTTT
>CALPPP020000020.1 GCA_943325485.2 Rickettsia typhi | reverse complement strand
CCAAGACCACGTCCCCTGTTTTCAAGGTGCCTGATTGCACCAAGATGGTGGCCACGGGGCCTCGACCTTTGTCCAAACTGGCTTCGATCACCAAGCCTTTGGCCATGGCGTCTATAGGCGCTTTCAATTCCAACACTTCGGCTTGCAACAAAACTTGTTCTAGCAGGTCGTCCACGCCTTGACCCGTTTTCGCAGACACGGACACAAAAGGAGACTCGCCGCCAAACTCTTCGGGCACCACTTCTTCGGCAACCAATTCGTTTTTCACACGGTCAGGGTTCGCGTCAGGCTTATCAATCTTATTGATAGCAACAACAATGGGTACACCTGCTGCTTTGGCGTGTTTGATCGCCTCTTTGGTTTGCGGCATCACACCGTCGTCAGCAGCGACCACCAAAATCACAATGTCAGTCGCTTGTGCACCACGCGCTCGCATGGCGGTGAAGGCCTCGTGGCCTGGGGTATCAAGGAAGGACACCATGCCACGCGGCGTTTCCACATGGTAGGCACCAATGTGCTGGGTAATGCCACCAGCTTCACCCGAGGCCACTTTGGCGCGGCGAATGTAGTCAAGCAAAGAGGTCTTGCCGTGGTCAACGTGACCCATGACAGTGACCACAGGCGCACGGGTGAGAGACTCACCGACGTGACCAGAAGCTTCTTCTTCGGTAAAGGCCTCAGGGTCGTCCAAAGAAGCGATGACTGCCACATGGCCCATTTCTTCCACCACGATCATGGCCGTGTCTTGGTCCAGGGGTTGGTTGATGGTGACCATCTGGCCCAGCTTCATCAATTGCTTGATAACTTCTGAGGCCTTGACCGCCATTTTGTGGGCCAACTCGGCGACTGTGATGGTCTCGGGCACATGCACCTCGATGACACGCGCCTCAACCGGTGCGGCTTGCACAGGGGTGTCATCGCGGTCACGGTCACGGCGTCCACGCGGACCACCACGCCAACTGTTGCGACCCACGCCGCCACTGGCGTCACCACGGGTTTTGATTTCTTTCTTCTTGGCTTGCTCATCAGCCCAGCTGGAAGACAACTTGGCGCTTTTGACTTCTTTGCCGTCTTTGGCAGCTGTCGTGCTGGTCGGCTTGGTCGTTGTCGGGCTGCCAGCAGGCTTGTGCAGTGTGCCTTTGATGGCTTTGCTGTCGACAGCGGCAGGTTTTTCAGGCTCAGGCGGTTTTTTCGCGACCAACACCTTCTTAGCAGGTGTGTTCATCATGGTGCGAATCGCTTCGGCTTCTGCCAAAGCGGTGCGACGACGGGTATCAAGGTCTATGGCCTTGGCCGCATCTTCCTCGGCTTGGGCCTTGGAATCGGCTTGGCGCTTGGCGATGGCTTCTGCTGCTGCCAGGGCAGCCGCTTCAGAGTCAGCATCCGCAGAAGTCACTGAGGGTGTTTGTTGCAGTGCTTCGCGCTCTTTGTCTTCTTGAAGTTGGCGAAGGCGGCGCTTTTCGGCCAACTCTTCTTCTTGACGACGAATAAATTCAGCTTGGCGACGGGCTTCTTCTTCGCGTCTGGCCAACTCGGCTTGGTCCAAAATAGGCGCAGCAACCGAGGGTGCAGCCTCGGGCACTTCGGCTTCAGCGCCTTCGCTGTCGTCGCGCTTGACGAAGGTGCGTTTTTTGCGCACTTCCACTTGAATGGTGCGGGCTTTTCCGGTGGCGTCAGCTTGTTTGATCTCGCTGGTGGACTTCTTCACCAAGGTGATTTTTTTGCGCTCAGGCGTGTCTGTGCCGTGGCTGGCTTTTAAAAAGCCCAGCAATTTTTGTTTGTCTGCATCGGTCAGCTCATCTGTGGCCGCGCCTTTGAGCACGCCAGCAGATTTCAACTGCTCAAGCAGCGTATCGGGAGATTTTTTGAGTTCCTTGGCAAACTCGGCAACCGTTGTGTTGGTCATCTGTGGTGTTCCTCTTCATGACCGTTACGCTTGACCCGCGAACCAATGTTCGCGTGCCTTCAGGATCAAAGTTTTTGCATCGTCTTCAGACTGGCCAGTGATATCCACCAACTCGTCCACCGCCAGGTCGGCAAGCTCATCTCGGGTATGAATGCCGCCATCGGCCAATTTGAGAATGAGATCAGCGTCCAGTCCTTCTAAGTCGCGCAAATCTTGCGAAACCTCTCCGACACTTTCTTCGCGGGCAATTTCCATTGTCAGCAAAGCGTCTTTGGCACGGGCACGCAATTCGTTGACCGTGTCTTCATCAAAGCTTTCAATTTCCAGCATTTCTTGCAAGGGCACATAAGCCACTTCTTCCAAGCTGGTGAAGCCTTCTTCAATCAGGATGTCGGCCACTTCTTGGTCGACGTCGAGTTTTTCGACAAACAATTCGCGCAAACCTTGGGTTTCGGTGGCGGCTTTTTGGGCCGACTCCGCGGCGTCCATGATGTTGATCTTCCAGCCGGTCAGGTCGGACGCCAAGCGCACGTTTTGACCGCCACGGCCAATCGCCATGGCCAAGTTTTCTTCGTCCACCACCACATCCATGGCGTGTTTTTCTTCGTCCACAACGATGGAAGACACATTGGCGGGGGCCAAAGCACCAATCACAAACTGTGCAGGGTCTTCACTCCAAAGGACGATGTCAACGCGCTCACCAGCGAGTTCGTTGGTGACCGCATTCACGCGGGTACCACGCACACCCACGCAGGTGCCAATCGGGTCCACACGCTTGTCGTGGGAAATGACGGCGATCTTGGCGCGTGAACCGGGGTCACGGGCACAGGATTTGATCTCCAGCAAGCCTTGCTCAATTTCAGGCACTTCTTGGCGGAACAACTCAATCATGAACTCAGGTGCGGAGCGGGACAAGATGATGGGTGCGCCACGCAAGGTGTTGTCGACTTCCATGATCATGGCGCGAACGCGGTCAGCGCTGCGCAGGTTTTCTTTGGGGATCATTTCAGTGCGGCGCAAACGACCTTCAATGCGACCGCTCTCGACAATCAAATCGCCTTTGTCCATGCGCTTGACGCTGCCGACAAAAATCTTGTCGCCACGCGACAAAAAGTCGGCCAGCAACATTTCTCGCTCGGCGTCGCGGATTTTTTGCAAGATCACTTGCTTGGCTGCCATCGCACCAATGCGGCCGATCGGCAGCGACTCGATGCTTTCTTCGATGTACTCGCCTTCTTCAATATCCGACAAACGCTCTTTGGCGTCCATCAGCATCTCTTCAGCGTCAGGGTTTTGCAGACCGGCTTCATCGGGCACCACCAACCAACGGCGGAAGGTTTCGTACACGCCACTGTCGCGGTCCATGGACACACGGATGTCCACATCGCCGGGGTACAGTTTTTTGGTGGCTTGGGCCAGCGCAGACTCCACAGCACCAAACACCAGATCGCGCTCGACATTTTTCTCGCGCGAGATGGCGTCTACCAACATGAGCATTTCGCGATTCATGATCAGTTACTCCTCTTCTCTGCAGGCCTACGGCCTTTGAAATCCACAATCGGTGCCAGTCGTGCTTCACGCAATTCACTCAAGGTGAACTGCAAAGCTTGAACCGGCAAATCTTTTTTGACCTTGGCAACTCGCATACCGGGTTTGCTGACAGGTTCATCACGCCATGTGATTTGCCAGGTCTGGGGGGTATCGGTGACTTCCAATACACCCCGAAATTTCTTGCGGTTGGCAGAAACCAACCCAGCTGCTGCGGCCCCCATCGGTGCTTTGAGGGTGATATCAATCACCTCGCCACAAAAACGGGACAAGTCAGCCTCGGTTTTGAGCGGCCTGTCAATGCCCGGCGAGGACACCTCCAAGCGGCTGTAGGCCGTTTGCTCCACTTCCAACACAAATTGCAATTGGCGGGTGACTTTCTCGCAATCTTCCACTTGGATGAACTGCTCGGGTTCGCCTGCCTGCCAGATTTTGTCGATGGTGATTCGCAATAAGCCACCGGCTGAACGCTCAATGTCCACCAGCTGGTAACCCAGACCGACAACCGTTTGTTCAATGATGTTTTGCAATGCCACCGCTTTTCGTCCGACCAAAAAAAACGGGCGGTTGGGATTTCCGCCCGTTGTCTTTCTTTGCGACATTGTAACTTAATTGGGATCTGACCCCAATTATTCGACCACGTGGCCATCCTTGAGGGTAAGCACTTGGTGCGCCATGGCTTGCACCACGTCCATATCGTGGCTGATGAGGATATAGCTCAAGCCGCGTTCGCGTTGCAGCCGTTGCAACAAATCGAGGACCTGTTTTTGGATGGTGACATCCAAGGCGCTGGTGGGTTCATCGAGTACCAACACCCGCGGTTTCACAATCAATGCACGTGCAATGGCGATACGCTGGCGTTGTCCCCCTGAAAACTCGTGGGGGTAACGCGCCAAGAGGCCTGGGAACTGCAGCTCATCCAAGCCGACCTCACGCAAGGCAGCCAGAACCTGCGACTGCAACCCCAAAGGGTCTATGTCAGGATGGTGCAAACGCAAGCCCTCGCCCACCACCTCCTCCACCGTCATGCGCGGCGACAAGGAAGAAAACGGGTCTTGAAAAACCACCTGTACCGCTTGGCGCAGTGGCAAATCAGTGGCGGCGTTGGATGACCAGGCCTTGCCGTCTACAGTCAGACTGCCCCGAAAAGAAATCAAGTTCAAAACGGCTAAGGCCAAAGACGATTTGCCAGAACCAGATTCACCAATGATGCCCAGGGTTTGCCCCGCACGCAATTCAAAATCCATGCCATGCAAAGCCACGAATTCAGCACTGCCAAACCAACCGCGCCAACCCTTGCGCGGCACGGGGTAGCTCACGCGTATGCCTTTGGCTTGAATCACCAGGGATGCCAGCGGATTGGCCGCAAGGACGTTGCGGGTAGGTTGGCTGTTGACAAGCTTCATGGTGTAAGGGTGAACAGGCTTGGATAACACCTGAGACACCTCGCCTTGCTCCACCACATAGCCGCCCTCGAGCACCACCACCTTGTCGGCAAAACGGCGCACCATGTTCAGGTCATGGGTGATAAGCAAAATCGCCATGCCGTGCTTTGCTTGCAAGCTATCGAGCAAATCCAAAATTTGTTGACGCAGCGAGACATCCAACGCAGTGGTGGGCTCATCGGCCAGCAGCAACTTGGGTTTACCAGCCAAAGCCATGGCGATCATGGCGCGTTGGCGCTGTCCCCCTGACAACTGGTGAGGAAAACTGCTCGCCCGCCGCTCGGGTTCAGGAATGCCGGTATCGGTCAACAGTTCAATGGTGTGTTGCCACGCATCTGTCGCAGTCATGCCGCGCTTGAGTTGCAAGACCTCGGTAATTTGGTCACCAATGGAGAACAGCGGGTTGAGCGCGGTCATGGGCTCTTGGAAAATCATGGCGATGTCGCCGCCGCGCACTTCGCGCAGTTGTGCCTCGTTCATGCTCAGCAAATCTGCATCTTCAAAGACAGCTTTGCCACGCACCCAAGCGCCTCTGGCCAAACCCAACAAGCTTAAAGCGGTGACGGTTTTGCCAGACCCTGACTCACCGACCAAGGCGAGTTTTTCGCCGGCCTTGATCTCAAAAGACACGCCATGCACCACCTCGCGTCCTTGAAAGGACATGTGCAAACCTTCGACCTTCAGCAGCGAACTCATGGCTGAGTCTCCTGATGCAGTTTGCGGGGGTCTAGTGCATCACGCAAGGCGTCGCCCATGAAGGTCAGCAGCAGCAAGGTGATGACCAAGACCGCAAAAGTGGAGAGCGATATCCACCAAGCATCGATATTGGTTTTGCCTTGCGAGAGCAACTCACCCAGGCTAGGCGTGCCCGGGGGCACACCCAAGCCTAAAAAGTCTAGGCTGGTCAAAGCCAAAATCGCCGCGCTCATGCGAAACGGCAAAAACGTGACGACGGGCGTCATGCTGTTGGGCAAAATGTGGCGCCAAATGATGGCCCAGTTGGACAAACCCAAAGCACGGGCGGCTCTGACGTAATCGAGCTGGCGGTTACGTAAAAACTCGGCACGCACATAGTCGGACAAACCCATCCACCCAAACATGCTGAGCAAAATCAGCAACAAGGCAATGCTGGGCTCGAACACCGCAGAAAAAATGATCAGCAAATACAACTCGGGCATGGCGCCCCAAATTTCAATGAAGCGCTGAAACGCTAAATCAGTTTTGCCGGCAAAAAAACCTTGAATGGCACCCGTCACCACACCCAGTATGGTGCCAGTGATGGTCAAGGCCAAAGCAAACAAGACCGACACCCGAAAACCGTAAAGCAGCCTGGCAAACAAATCACGACCTCGGTCATCGGTACCCAAAACATTGTCCTCTGAGGGGGGCGCAGGATTGGGTTCTTTGGCAAAGTAGTTCAGCGTGCTGTGGTGGTAGGGATTGGGTGGGTAAACCGCCCAATTGCCCGCTTGGGCGAACTGCTGGCGAATAAAGGGGTCGAGGTAGTCGGTAGGGGTTTGAAAGTCGCCGCCAAACTCGGTCTCGGGTGGGTTCTTCACAATAGGGAAATACAACTTGCCTTGGTAGCTGGCGATCAAGGGCTTGTCGTTGCTGACCAACTCGGCGGCCAAACTCATGACAAACAACACCACAAACAAAATCAGGCTGACAAAACCCAAGCGGTTGCGCTTGAAGCGCTTCCAAGCAATGGCTGAAGGGGAAAGAGAAACAGTCGCCATGGGGGTCAATCAAACTTCACGCGGGGGTCTACCCACACGTAACACAGGTCGCTGATGAGTTTGGTGACCAAACCAATCAGGGTGAACAAATACAAAGTGCCCAGCACCACGGGGTAGTCGCGCCGCATCACGCTCTCAAAGCTGAGCAAGCCCAAGCCATCCAGCGAGAACAAGGTTTCAATCAACAGAGAACCCGTGAAAAACGAGCCAATGAAAGCCGCTGGAAAACCCGTCACCAAGGGGATCAAGGCATTGCGCATCACATGCTTCCACAGCACCTTGTTTTCACTCAAACCTTTGGCACGGGCCGTCAAGACATATTGCTTGCCAATTTCTTCAAGGAAGGCGTTTTTGGTCAGCATGGTGGTCACGGCAAACGCACCCAACACACTGGCGGTGATGGGCATGGCGATGTGCCACAAATAATCCACTACTTTGGCGCTCCAGCTCAAGGTTTCCCAATTGGCTGAGGTCAGTCCGCGCAAGGGAAACCATTGCAACTGACCGCCAAACACCACCAACAAGGCCACACCCAGCACAAAGCCGGGAATGGCATAGCCCACCAACACCACCAAACTGGTGAGCGTGTCAAAACGGGTGCCCGCACGAACCGCCTTGGCGATGCCCAAGGGCACAGACACTAAATAGCTGAGGAAAAATGTCCATAGTCCCAAGCTGATGGAGACAGGCAGTTTTTCTTTCACCAGTTGCCACACCTCTTTGGGGTAAAAGAAACTTTTGCCTAAATCGAAACGGGCAAATTGGCCCAGCATTTGCACAAAGCGTTCGTGGGCGGGTTTGTCAAAGCCGTAGAGTTGTTTGATCTCTTCAATGCGTGCAGCATCCACGCCTTGGCGACCTCGGTAACCCGCGCCACTGGCGGCCGCACCCTCGCCGCCGCTGTCACGCCCTTGGAGCTGCGCCACCATTTGCTCGACAGGCCCGCCTGGGACGAACTGAATGACCGCAAACGTCAGCAACAAAATGCCAAACAAGGTGGGAATCATCAGCAACAAGCGCTTCACGATATACAAAAACATGTCAACGCACTCCAGCAAAGTTGGCGGGTGTGGCCCACCAGGTGGATTGAATCCAACTCTCGGGCTGGTAAAAGCGCGGGGTGATATTGGGCTGCTCAAAGCGCCCTGCCCGCCATGACACGCGGTGAACGCTGCCATACCAATGCGGCACGCTGTAATGGCCGTGGCGCAGCACACGGTCTAGGGCTTTGCAAGCCGCCACCAATTGACCACGGGTTTGCGCCGCAACGACTTTGTCCAGCAAGGCATCGACCGCAGGGTCTTTCACGCCAATGATGTTGCTCGACCCTTCAGTGTCTGCCGACTTGGAGCCAAAGCGCTCGAGCAACTCGGTGCCAGGCGCTTCGCTGCCGCCAATGCGGTTGCTGATGAGTTCGAAATCAAATACATCCATGCGCTTTTGTAAAACCGCAAAGTCCACCACTTTATAGACCACTTTGAAACCCAGTTTTTCAAGGTTTTTCGCGTAAGGCGTGACGACTCGCCCCATGGAGCCGGAGTTGTCCAAAAACTCGATGGTGAAAGCTTCGCCTTTGTCGTTGCGCAAAGCGCCTTCGCGGTAGGTCCAACCCGCTTGGGTCAACAAGTCGCGGGCTAGTCGCAAATGGTCACGCAAGGTGTGACCGGATGCGGGGTCTAGGCTGGTGACGGGCGGCAAGGGCACGGCTTGGGTGAAGATGGCCGGGTCAAGCTTGTCGCGCATGGGTTCTAGCAAGTTCAACTCGTCGGTGTCAGGCAGATCCTTGGCTTCAAAGTCGCTGCCGACAAAATAGCCGCGCACACGGGTATAGGCTTGGTAGAACAGTTGGCGGTTCATCCATTCGTAGTCCATGGCCAAGCCTATGGCTTGGCGCACCCGAGCATCTTTGAATTTGGGTAAACGGGTGTTGAACATAAAGCCTTGAAAGTCGCCGGCGTTGCCGTGCTGCAACTCTTTTTTGATGAGGGTGCCGTTGTCAAACAGTTTGCCCTTGTAGCCCCGCGCCCATTCGCGGGCCACAAAGGCTTGGATGTAGTCGAACTCACCCGCTTTGAAACCTTCAAATTGCGCGGTGGTGTCTTTGTAGAGCCGGTAGCTGATGCGGTCGAAATTGAACATGCCTTTGCGCACATTCAGGTTTTTTGCCCAGTAGTTGTTGTCGCGCACATACTGAATGTCTTTGCCAAAGTCGACCTGTCCGAGCTTGTAGGGACCAGAGCCGATAGGCACATCGGTGATGACCTTGTCCAAGGGCTTGTCTGCGCCCCACTTGTGGCTGAACACCGCCATGCTGCCCACGATCAGGGGCAATTCAGCGTTAGCACGTTTGAAATTGAAGCGCACCTCGCGTTCCGAGACCACCACCACGCTGGCCACTTCGCTGAAATAGGTGCGAAATTGAGGCGCAGCTTCCTTGCTGGTGAGGCGGTCGAAGGAATACTTCACGTCCATTGCCAGCACGGGGTCGCCATTGTGAAAACGAGCCAAAGGGTTGAGGCGAAAGGTGACGGAGAGCTTGTCTTTGGCCACGCTCACGTCTTGGGCTAACAAGCCGTAAGCGGTGGTGGGTTCGTCGCTGTTGCCAGTCAGCAAAGTCTCCAACATCAGGCTGCCCAGTCCTGGGGGCGCAGTGCCTTTCAAGGTGAAGGGGTTGTATTTGTCAAAGCTGGAGGCGCGACTGGGCGAGACCATGGCAATTTCACCACCCTTGGGTGCAGTGGGGTTGACATAGCTGAAATGGCTGAAGCCCTCGGGGTATTTGATATCGCCAAACTGGGCATAGGCATGGGCCGCCCAAACGCTGGGTGAGAACGCAAGCCCTAGGCAAAGTAAAAAAGTTCGCATGCGACAATTCTGCAAGATTTTTCAGGAGTGCTTGAAATGCAGCCAAAAACAGGGTTTTTAGCCGGTAAGAAATTGTTGATCACCGGCGTGTTGTCCAACCGGTCCATCGCCTATGGCATTGCAAGGTCCTGCCATGCGCAAGGTGCAGAGCTGGCCTTCAGCTACCAAGGCGAACGCTTCAAAGAGCGTATCACCGAATTCGCCGCCGATTTTGGCTCGCAGCTGGTGTTTGACTGTGATGTGTCAAGTGACGAGCAAATCGCCGCCATGGTCAAGGGACTGACTGACGTTTGGCCCAAGTTCGATGGCTTTGTGCATGCCATTGGCTTTGCGCCGCGTGAAGCGATTGCAGGCGATTTTTTGGACGGCTTGAGCCGCGAAGCCTTTGCCATCGCCCATGACATCAGCGCTTACAGCTTTCCCGCCATGGCCAAAGCGTTTTTGCCGCATTTGAACGACAACGCCGCCTTGCTGACCCTGAGCTATTTGGGCGCATTGCGAACCGTTCCCAACTACAACACCATGGGGCTGGCCAAGGCTTCTTTGGAAGCCTCGGTGCGCTATTTGGCTGAGTCATTGGGCAGCCATAACCGCGGTTGGCGGGCCAACGGCATCAGCGCGGGCCCCATCAAAACTTTGGCCGCTTCAGGCATCAAAGGCTTTGGCAAGATTTTGGAGGTGGTGGCTGCCAATGCCCCCATTCGCCGCAACGTCACCATTGACGATGTGGGCAATGTGGCGGCGTTTTTACTGTCTGATTTGGCTGCCGGCGTTAGCGCTGAAATCACCTATGTGGATGGCGGTTTCAGCCAAGTGGTGGGTGGCATCGCCGACTGACGTCATTGCATAGACATGTCATTGCGAGCGAAGCGAAGCAATCCCCGTCATTGCGAAGCCCGAAGGGCTGAAGCAATCTATCGGCGTGCGCCACAGGCTCGGCCTCGCCTCCATGCTCACACAACGTCGGCTGCGGCCGACCTGTGGCTCACGCCCTAGGTAGTTAATCGGGATCTGACCCCAATTGTTTTCGCGCCAGTGCAGCCACTTCACTGACGGCTTGGTTTTTCAAGCGGTGGTCGCTCCACACCTGCCGCCACTTGCGGGCACCGGCTTGACCATGGCGCAAGCCCAGCATATGGCGTGAAACGGCAAACCACGGAACGCCCAACTTGGCTTGGCCGTCCATATAGTCAACCATCTTGGCTTCCACCTCGTCCTTGCTGAGGGCACAAGGTGTTTGCCCCAGCAAGCTGTCCCACTCAGACAAAAACCACGGCCGGTGGTAAGCCTCACGCCCGACCATCACGCCGTCGAGTTGCTGCAAATGCTGATGAATCTGGTCCATGGTGGTGATGCCGCCGTTGATGACAAACCGCAGATGGGGAAAGTCAAGTTTCAAGCGCAGTACCCAATCAGGTTTCAAAGGCGGTAAATCGCGGTTTTCCTTGGGCGAAATGCCTTGCAGCCACGCATTGCGGGCATGAACAATGAACAGCTCGCAGCCCGCTTCGGACACCGTGCCGACAAAGTCGCGCACAAAGTCGTAACTCTCCACCCTGTCAATGCCAATGCGGTGCTTGACCGTCACAGTAATACTCACCGCATCGCGCATGGCTTTCACGCCATCGGCCACCAGTTGCGGCTCGGCCATCAAACAAGCACCAAACGCACCGCGCTGCACCCGCTCTGAGGGGCAACCGCAGTTGAGATTAATTTCGTCATAGCCCCATCGCTCGCCCAGCTTGGCTGCTTTGGCCAAATCTGCGGGTTCGCTGCCGCCCAACTGCAAGGCAACAGGATGCTCTGCTGCGTCAAAGTCCAAATGACGCGGCACATCACCGTGCAACAAAGCGCCGGTGGTCACCATTTCGGTGTACAGCAAGGCTTGACGAGACAGCAGACGATGGAAATAACGGCAATGCCGATCTGTCCAATCCATCATTGGTGCACAACTCAGTCTCCAAGGCGAATATGTCATTGAAATTTTTTTAAAGTGAGCAATTTTTGGATATTTTTTAAAATTTGTCTAAATTTGACGAATTATTCTTAATTATCCAGTTTTTGATCTGTGAATCCCAGATTTTAGGCAGCTTAATTTGCTAACTGCTTGGTGGTCAGGAAGCTGAGGCCGAGTACACGGTTTGTCGCGAAAGCCGGCGTTCCTGCCAAACTAAAAAATCATAGATATTGCTCAACAGCAGTCATTCATGCGTTTGTCTACTGATTTGGGGGAATGCCAGCCGTCTTGCAATTGACATCGATCAGCGCTGGGTTGGCAACCAAAATCGCTAAAGACTTGGCGCGCGAAACTGCGACGTTTAGCCTGTTGACTTTTTCATAAGCAGCGCGGCAGGTCGCTGTGATCGGGGAAAAGATGGGGAATTTCAGTATTTCTTGCATATGGGAAAATTTCCCATATAATGAGCGCCATGAACCATTCACCTGCCTCCCCCAAACCCAGCCAAGGCTTGCTGGATGAGGCGCTGGCAATTGCCGAGCCCT
>CALPPP020000019.1 GCA_943325485.2 Rickettsia typhi | reverse complement strand
GGTGGCGCACCGCATCGGCAATGGCTTGCGCTTCGCTCAACGCCCAAACGCGGTCTTCTTTGATCTCTTTGTCGTCGGCGTTGGCCTTGTGCGTGCGGTTGAACCATTTGCCCGCATAAGCGCCGGCCGTGGCGGCAAAGCTGGCGTGGATTTCCCAGTAGTCGCGGCTGATGAACTTTCGAATCAGCTCTTCGCGCTCGACCACCACCGACAGCGTGGGCGTTTGCACCCGACCGACGGTGGTGAGGAAGAAGCCGCCGTCGCGCGAATTGAACGCGGTGAAGGCGCGGGTGCCGTTGATGCCCACCAGCCAATCGGCCTCGGAGCGGCTGCGGGCCGCGTCGGCCAAGCCTTGCATTTGCGCGGCGCTTCTCAAGCTGCCAAAGCCGTCGCGGATGGCTTGCGGCGTCATGGATTGCAGCCACAGGCGCTGAACCGGTTTGTCCAAGGGCTTTTTGCCGCCGGCGTATTGCTCGATCAAACGGAAGATGAGTTCGCCCTCGCGCCCCGCGTCACAGGCGTTGATGATGGCGCTCACATCTTTGCGCTTGGCTTGCTTGACCACCGCCGCCAAGCGCGATTTGGTTTTGTCGACGGGCTTTAAGTCAAAGTAAGGCGGGATGACGGGCAGGTGGGCAAAGCTCCACTTGCCGCGCTTGACGTCAAACTCTTCGGGCGCTTGGATTTCCACCAAATGGCCCACCGCGCTGGTGACCACAAAGGTGTCGTTCTCGAAATGATCGTCGTGCTTTTCAAACTTGCCCGCGCTGGGCGTCAAGGCGCGAACGATGTCTTGGGCCACAGAGGGCTTCTCGGCGATGACCAGTGTTTTACTCATGCAATTCTTCCTTGCTTACAATCAGTCGTCTCGCGCGCACGCGCGCACATGTACGTATTCAACATAGCAGAATTTTCCAACAGGCTCCCATGACCTCTTCTAGCAACAGCGGTAAACGTATTCAGGTGCGCCGCTCAGGCGTTCACGGCAAAGGGGTGTTTGCCCTGACCGACATCGCCAAAGGCGAGATTCTTATCGAATACATCGGCGAGGTCATCAGTTGGAAAAAAGCGCAAAAGCGCCACCCCCACAATCCTAAAGACCCTAACCACACGTTTTACTTCCATGTCAGTAAAAAACATGTGATCGATGCACTGTATGGCGGAAATGACTCACGCTGGATCAACCACTCCTGCGCCCCCAACTGTGAAGCCGACGAAGCAGGTGAGCGTGTTTTTATCCGCACACTGCGCAAAATCAAAGCAGGCGAAGAGATCAATTACGACTACGGCTTGGTGATTGACGAGCCTTACACCGCTAGCTTGCTGGCCGATTACCCTTGTCATTGCGGCTCCCGCGCGTGTCGCGGCACTTTGCTATCTCCCAAGTCTTGATGCGCGCTGGCAATGCTCCCTTGCATTGGCCGCAGGCCGCATTGCAAGCAGCGGTTAAGCCCTTGGCCGCACTGGCTTATGTCGAGGTCTTGCCAACCATCGATTCCACCAACACCGAACTCATGCGCCGTGCTCGCCTTGGCGACACCCGCCCTTGTCTTTTGGTGGCCGAGCAACAAAGTGCCGGCAGAGGCCGGCAAGGCCGCACTTGGCAGGGGCAGCGCGCTGATGCGCTCACTTTTTCCTTGGGGCTGATGTTGGCGCCGCCCAATTGGTCTGGGCTGTCCTTGGCCGTTGGTGTGTGCATGGCCGAGGCTTTGGACCCACAGCAAAGCCTTGGCCTGGGTTTGAAGTGGCCCAACGATGTGTGGGTGGGCACCCCACAAGCGCCACGCAAACTGGCGGGCATGCTGATTGAAACTGTGTGGGTAGATGGCGACAACAGCGCTTCGCGCTACACCGTGATCGGCATAGGTATCAACTTGCAAGGCCCTGTGGATGGCGCATTGAGCACGCCTGCAGCAGGTTTGCGTGAATGGATGGGCGAGGCCTTGTTGCCTCCCGATGTGTTGCAGCGCTTACTGGCCCCCTTGGTTGATGGCCTGCACTTGTTTGAGGCGCAAGGCTTTGCGCCTTTCAAAGAGCGGTTTGCCAAACGTGATGTGTTGCGCGGTCAAGCGGTGCGTTTGAGCAATGGGCAAGAGGGTGTGGCCTGTGGCGTAGACGCCAGCGGCGTGCTGCAAGTCGACACCGCGCAAGGCCGTGTGGCAGTGAGCAGCGACGAAGTCAGTGTGCGTCTTACCGCAGGTGTGGCATGAGGAAATACATCACCGCGCTGGCGCTGGCTTTGGTCATTGCCAATGTGTTGTTTTGGGCTTGGTCAAATGACGCCCTGCGCATGTTTGGCTGGGGGCCTAACGACCCGCGTGAAGCACAGCGGGTGGAAGAGCAATTGCGCCCCGAGGCGCTGCGTCTGTTGTCGGTAAATCCGCGTCAGTGAGGGTGTGTAAAAAAGCCTGCAAGTCGTCGATGTCTTGTGCACTGAGTGTGGGCGCTTGGCCAAGCTTGCCGCCATAAGGGGCCTCACCGGTATTGATGAAGCGTTGGCGCGATTGAGGCACGTCATTGAATTTTGACGACGCCTTGCCGTACCACTTGGCAGGATCGGTGTCGCGGCTGGCATAAAACCCAAGCGCATCATGCAGATTGTCAAAACGTGCGTTGTGAAAGAAAGCGCGGCGCACTGCCACATTGCGCAGCGACGGCACTTTGAAGGCGCCGCAAACATTTTGCTGTGGTTTGCACAGGCCAAGGTCAAAGTGCCCTGCTTTGGCGTTGGCCAAGATGGCGGTGTTGCGGGGCACGCCAAGGTTGTCGTAACTGAAATCGGTGAACAAGGCTGGCGTGCCATCGGCAGCGGCTTGGGCGCTGTGGCAGGCGGCGCAATTGCCCTTTGCCTCGTCTTGAAACAAGCGCCAACCCCGCTCTTGCTGAGCAGAAAACTGGGCTTTGCCCTGCATGACGCGGTCGAACAGACTGTCAAAGCGGTGAAACACGGGGTCTTGGGTTTGGTAACTGACCAAGGCTGAGGTCATGGCTTCAAAGGCTTGGTCTGGGTTGCGCCAAATATCACTGCCAAACACTTTACTGAAACGCCACGCATAAGCGCTGTTTTGCAGGCGTTGCACAACGTCTGATCGCTTGCTATTGGCCATTTCGTGGGGGTTCAAAAATGGCTCTCCTGCTTGCGCTTGCAGGCTGTCAGCACGACCGTCCCAAAAAAATCCGCCGCTGGCTTTGCCTTCCTCATCCCATTGCAGCGCATGGTTGTATTGGAGGTAGCGCAGCGAAGGCACATTGCGCGTACCTGGGTGCTCGAAAGCGGGGCCGCCAGCCTCCAGACCACGCGCAGAGGCGTGTCCCAGTGAGGCCACATGGCAAGTCGCACACGACTGCTGGCCCGAAGCAGACAAGCCCACGTCATGGAAAATCAATTTACCCAGCTGTGCCGCTGGCGAGAGCTGCGGCGTTGGCTGGTGTGTCCACCAAAGCATGGCGCCCAGCACCATGCAGGCTATGCCCATGGGCCACCATTGAATACGGCGTGGTTGCATCAGCGAAACCCAACGCGGTCAAGCATTTGCTGAACCTTGATTTGGTTCATGCCAATAAAACTCACGGGCAAGGGGTCGGTCTTGAAGTTTGCCCCCGCCATGGTTTGCAAAGCGGGGTTGTTGATGGGCACACCCTTGACCACCGGCCACTCATTGTTGCCGTTGGCAAAATAGGCTTGGGCGGAAGGGCTGGCCAAATATTCCAAAAACTTTTGGGCATTGGCGGGGTGTTTGGCATGTTGCGCAACGGCGCCGCCGGCGATGTTCATGTGGGTACCCCAGCTCGCTTGGTTGGGGAAGATGACCCCCACACGCTGCATCAACGCTTGGTCTTCGGGCGTGGTCGATCTGAGCAGTCGAGCCACATAGTAAGAGTTGGCAAGGGCTATGCCGCACTCACCACTGCCCACTGCTTTGATTTGGTCGGTGTCGCCGCCTTTGGGGCTGCGTGCCATATTGCCAACCAAGTCTTTGAGCCAAACCTCTGTGGCCGGTGCGCCCAGGTGCTCGACCATGGCGCCGAACAATGACAGGTTGTAGGGGTGGGAACCCGAGCGAACGCACAGCTTGTTTTTGTTCACAGGCAGGGCGAGCTTTTCGTAGCTGTCAACGTCCTCTGGCTTGACCCGCGATTTGTCGTACACGATGACACGTGCCCGGGTTGAAAACCCAAACCAAGACGTGCCTTCGTTGCGGGTTCGGGCGCGAAGGTGTTCAGGAATGGCTTTCTCCAACAGCTTGGAATGGACAGGTTTGAACAGCCCTTCGACTTCGCCTTTCCACAAACGTGCGGCGTCTACCAACAAAATCACATCGGCCGGTGAAGCTGATCCCTCGGCCTTAAGGCGCGACAAGATGCCAGCATCATCGGCGTCCACACGGTTGATGCGAATGCCGGTCGCGCGGGTGAAGTCGGCGTACAAGGCTTCATCGGTGGCGTAGTGTCTGGCTGAATAGAGGTTGAGCTCTGCTTCTTGGGCTAGGCTTGAGCCACCCAGACTGGCCCACAAAGCCAAAACAGCTAAGAAACGAGCTAAAACAACCGCAAAACCGAGCTTGGAATCCATGATGAACTTTCTGTCAAAGAAGTTCAATCTTAAATCAAATAAGAATTATTCGCATTTGCGCCAGATCAAAAAACCAGAGAAAAATCAGGTTTTGCGCAAAGTTCGACTCAAAAGCATGACGGGTAACAGACCCACCAGTACCAGCGCCAGCGAGGGCAGGGCCGCCTCCCCAAGGCGTTCATCTCTGGCCAATTGGTAGGCCATGACCGCCAAGGTGTCGGTGTTGAAGGGGCGTAGCACCAAGGTGGCAGGGAGTTCCTTCATCACATCCACCAACACCAATAACAGGGCCGCAGCAGTAGAGCGTTTGAGCAAAGGCCAATGCACACGGCTGAACAAAGCGGTGCGAAACACCCCCAAGGTGCGCGAAGCCTCGTCGGTGCTCAGAGGAATGCGGGTATAGCCGGTTTGCACCGCTTGCAGCGCCACTGCAATAAAACGAACAAGGTAGGCCCACACCAAGCCCAAGATGGTGGCGGTCAACCAGTAGCCTGCTTGGCTTTGGGGCCATGCCTGCTGCAACCAGCCAATCGGCAGCAACAAGCCAACCACGATGATGACGCCGGGGACGGCATAACCCAAACCAACTGCCTGTGTGCTCAAGCGCTGCCAAACGCCACCATGAACGCGCTGACTGAAGGCTAATGACAGTGCCAAGCCCACCGCCAGCACAGCGGTCAACAAGCCAAGGTAAAGGCTGTTGCCCATCCAAACTGAAAACTTCAGCCAATCAATCCACACGCTCTGGCTGTGAACCCACAGTGCGTGGGCCATGACCAGCAAAGGCAAGACAAAGCCCAGCAGCACGGGCATGGCACACAGCAGCAAGGCCAAAGCCGCTGGCCACCCTTTGAGTTGCAAAGGCTGTGACTCAGCGCCGCGTCCCATGCTGCGCTGACTGGCAAAGCGCAAGCGGGCTTGGGCTTTTTGTTCAAGGCGCAGCATCAGCGCGACCAACAGCAACAAAAAAGTGGCCAGCTGAGCCGCCGCCACGCGGTCATCCATCACCAACCAAGCTTTGTAAATGCCGGTTGAAAAAGTGGTCACGCCAAAATAACTGCTCACGCCAAAATCTGCCAGCGTTTCCATCAACGCCAAAGCGGTGCCTGCGGCAATGGCAGGACGAGCCAAAGGAAGCGCCACGCGGAAAATGCGCCGTGGCAAATCGGCACCCAACAAACGAGCAGCTTCCATCAACTGCGGGGCGCGTTCCACCAATGCAGCACGCACCAACAAATACACATAGGGGTAAAGCGCAAAACTCAGCACTGCTGCCGCACCCCACAGGCTGCGCACATCGGGCCAAAGTGGGCCTTGCCAGCCCAACCAAGCACGCAAACCGGTTTGCAAGGGGCCGCTGAATTGCAAGAAATCGCTGTAGGCATAAGCCACCACATACGCTGGCATGGCCAAGGGCAACAGCAGCGCCCATTCCATGCTGCGTCGCCCCTTGAAGTCAAACAAAGTGACGGCCGCCGCGCTCACACTGCCCATGCTGATCACGCCTATAGCCACCCAAAAACACAGGCCCAAACTGCTCACCACATAGCTGGGCAAGACGGTGCTGGCCATGCCGAGCAAGATATCAGCCGAGGCGTCGTTCCACTGCAGCCAAGCAGCCAGCACCATCAGCACGGGCATGGCCAACAGCACAATTACCAACAACCGCAACAATGAAATCAGGCGCATGGGGTCGTCGCGGCAAGCGACTGGGTCAAAAGGCAGATTGTAGGCAGCGGGTATGTGAGAAAAGTCAGATGCCTACAATCTGAAGCATGTTTCTCCAAGTCAACGCCTTGCAAGTGCACTACCCAGGCCGCCAACGCGCAGCGGTCGACAGCGTGAGCCTGCAACTGCAAGCCGGGCAGATGGGTGTGTTGATCGGCCCCTCGGGTTGCGGCAAGACCACGCTGCTGCGCGCCGTGGCGGGTTTAGAAAAAATCAGTGCGGGTGAGATCAGCATCGACGGCGTGGTGGTCAGTGGCCATGGCATCCATCTGCCGCCAGAAGAGCGCCGCATTGGCATGGTGTTCCAAGACTATGCGCTGTTTCCGCATTTGAATGTGGCGCAAAACATCGCGTTTGGCTTGCACCGCTGGCCGCTGGACAGGCAGCGTGCCCGCGTCAAAGATGTTTTGGCTTTGGTGGGCTTGGACAACAGTGGGCAGCGTTACGCTCACGAACTCTCGGGTGGGCAGCAGCAAAGGGTGGCCTTGGCGCGAGCCTTGGCTCCTCAACCTCAGTTGCTTTTGCTGGACGAGCCCTTCTCCAATCTGGACGTGGATTTGCGCGAGCGTTTGGCGCATGAGCTGCGCTCCATCCTCAAGATGGCCAATACCACCGCCTTGTTTGTGACCCATGACCAACTCGAAGCGTTTGCGCTGGGCGACGTGATTGGGGTGATGCACCAAGGCCAGCTTGAGCAGTGGGACGATGCCTACCATTTGTACCACCGACCGGCCACCCGCTTTGTGGCGGAGTTCATCGGCCATGGTGTGTTTGCGCCTGCCACGATGAAACAAGAAGGCAATGAGGTTGTGCTGCACACCCCATTGGGTGAGTTGCGCGAAACCATGGCAGCCCATGCACAAACACCTCAGATCGGTGAATGCGATGTGCTTTTACGCGCTGACGATATCGTGCACGACGATGCCGCGCAGGTCAAAGCACAAATCATTCGCAAAGCTTTTCGGGGCTCGGAATTTTTGTACACGCTGTTGCTCGACAGCGGCCAAACTCTAATGGCCCATGTGCCCAGCCACCACGACCATCACATAGGCGAGTGGATAGGCATACGCGCTGAAGTGGACCATGTGGTCACTTTCGCCAAAGCCAGCGCTTAAGTCTGTGTAAATACCACGCTGAATTGCGCCCCAGGCGGGTTGTGCCCAGGGTGGGTTTCTTGCAGCGTCACTGTTGCGCCGTGTTGATGGGCTATTTCAAGCACGATGGGCAAACCCAGGCCCGAGCCATCGGCCTCGGTACCCAGTATGCGGTAGAAGGGCTCAAAGATGCGTTCGCGCTCGGCCGCAGGAATGCCTGGCCCCGAGTCTTCCACCTGCAACACCAGTTCATTTTTGATATTGCGCGAAACACGCGCTGTCACCACACCAGGATGCTCAGCGTTAGAGCTTGTGTAGTTCAAGGCGTTTTCGATCAGGTTGCGCACCATCTCTTTGAGCAAGGTCGGGTTGCCTTGCAGCCCTGCCGAATCACACGCATCGTCAAAGCCCAGGTCGATGTGTTTGTCCATGGCCCGCGGCAAACAGTCTTTCACCACCTCCATGGTGAGGCTGCTCAGGTCGCAGGCGTGTTTGGCCACAGGTGCGCCGCTGCTTTCTGCGCGTGCCAAAGCCAGCAGTTGGTTCACGGTGTGGGTTGCGCGAATGCTGGCGCGACCAATGTGGTGCAGCGACTGCTTTAAATCGTCGGCATTGGCGTCTTTGCGCAAGGCCAAGTCAGCTTGCATGCGCAGACCCGCCAGCGGGGTTTTCAGTTGGTGCGCAGCGTCAGCCAAAAAACGTTTTTGGGTGGCAATCGAGTCTTGCAAGCGTTGCAGCAAATCGTTGATGGATGACACCAGAGGTGAGACCTCGATAGGCACCACGCTTTCGTCCAAGGGGCTCATATCGTCAGTCTTGCGCTGGCGTATGCGTTGCTCCAATTCATTGAGCGGCTGAATGCCTCGCGCCAGCGCCAACCAAATCAGCAAGACGGCCAGGGGCAAGATGACAAACTGCGGCAGCATCACACCTTTGATAATTTCATTGGCCAGCACCGAGCGTTTTTCCAAGGTTTCGGCCACTTGCACCAGCGCAGGACGTGCTGACGAGGGTTTGACGCGCACCCAGATATAGGCCACCCGCACGGGCACGCCTTTGCGCACATCGTCACGCAAACGCAGCTCATCGGTGACCAGTTTTTCATCTTCTTGCGGCAGAGGCAATTCCTTGTCGCCGCCCAAATACTCACCTTTCGCCCCAAGCACTTGGTAGTACACATCGTCGGTTTCGTCAGCATGCAAAATTTCACTGGCCGGCAAAGGGAGTTCGAAGCGCACCGTGCTTTCATCGCTTTGCACCAGTTGCGCAAGCGCGCGGGCGTTTTGCCCCAAGCTGCGGTCGAAAGGAACGCTGGCAATGCCCTCGGCAATCAACCAAGTCAAACCAAAAGTGATGGGCCACAGCAGCAAAAAAGGCGTGAGCATCCAATCGAGAATTTCGCCAAACAAAGAGCGTTGGCGGCGTTGAAAAAGCTTCACGGTGCAGGCTGTGCGGTATCAGTAGCGGGGTGGATCTTTTCCAAACAGTAACCCAAGCCGCGCACCGTGGCGATACGGATAGGTCCCTTTTCAATCTTCTTGCGCAGGCGGTGGATGTACACCTCGATGGCGTTATTGCTCACCTCTTCGCCCCATTCGCATAAGCGCTCGACCAACTGGTCTTTGCTGACCAAGCGGCCCGAGCGTTGCAACAACACCTCTAGCAAACCCAGTTCTCGCGCTGATAACTCGACCATACGTCCATCGATGGTGGCAACCCGTCCTGCTTGGTCGTACACCAAAGGGCCGTGGTTGATGGTGGCGGTGGTGCTGCCCATGCCGCGGCGGGTCAGGGCGCGCACCCGCGCCTCCAACTCTTGCAGGGAAAACGGTTTGGCCATGTAGTCGTCCGCGCCATAGTCCAAACCCTTGACGCGTTCTTCCACGCTGTCGGCGGCGGTAAGGATCAGCACGGGGAGGTTGTTGCCTCGGGCGCGAAGCCGCTTGAGAACTTCTAAGCCGTGCATCTTGGGCAGGCCCAAGTCGAGGATGATGAGGTCAAATTCTTGGGAGGTCATCAAAGCGGCATCGGCTTCGGTGCCGTTGGCGACATGGTCGACGGCAGCGCCGGAGGCTCGCAGGGTTCGCAACAAACCGTCTGCCAGCACCTGGTCATCTTCAGCGATCAGTATGCGCATACGCTTGACTCCCCTCGACTGTGTTTTTTCCATTCTAGGTTGAACTTAGAGGCAGATTCACAGTAAATGATGGGGGTTAACGCCAGTCTGCGGCATAGGCTTCCAGCCCCAAGCTGACAACGGTGGCCACATCGGCACCGACTTCTTGGCGAAACTCTTCTTCGGTTTGGGCGGTGGCAGCTTCAAAGGCTTTCAGCCATGAAAGACCTGTCTCGGTAAACACAATGCGCTTGGCACGCGCGTCCGCCTCGTCGTCTTCACGCCGCACCACGCCCCAGGCCACGCATTGGTTGACCAAGTCGCCCATGGCTTGCTTGCTCATGCCGGCCATGGCAGCGAGTTCATTCAACCTTGCGCCCTGCAAAGGCAGGTGCCGTGTGATGTGGATGTGCGCCGCACTCACCTTGTCACGCGCCGCCAAATTGGACAAGGCCAAGGGCGCGTCAATGTGCTGCGCCATCAGCACCAACACCCTGGCGTCAAAGCGGCGCATCGCGTGGCCCAGCAGACGCCCGAGATGCGATTGCCGCCAGTCTTGGGCGCAGGGGAGCAGGTTAAAAGCCATGGCTATATCGTAAGGTAAACTGACCAAAAAAAGAGTTTACAGTAAAGTACAAGACGGATAAAGTACTGTTCAAGCATCCAGCCTGTGGTTGGTGACAGGTTTCGATGTGTCGCACAACCCATTGACCTTAAAGGAGATTTCCATGGACAACGTGAAAAGCATCGCCGCCGCCGGCGAAAAGGCAAAAGCACTGCAAGCAGCCTTGGCTCAAATTGAAAAGCAGTTTGGCAAGGGCACCATCATGCGTTTGGGCGAGGGCGAGGCCATCGAAGACATCCAAGTGGTGTCCACCGGATCGCTGGGCTTGGATGTGGCCTTGGGCGTGGGCGGTCTGCCACGCGGTCGTGTCATCGAAATTTACGGCCCCGAGTCTTCAGGCAAAACCACCCTTACTTTGCAAGTCATTGCTGAAATGCAAAAAATGGCAGGCACCTGTGCCTTTGTGGATGCCGAGCATGCCTTGGACGTTCAATACGCGCAAAAGCTGGGCGTCAATCTGCAAGAGTTGCTCATCAGCCAACCAGACACTGGCGAGCAAGCGCTGGAAATTGTCGACAGCTTGGTGCGCTCGGGCGCGGTTGACCTCATCGTCATCGACTCGGTGGCGGCTTTGACCCCTAAGGCTGAGTTGGAAGGCGAAATGGGCGACTCCCTGCCCGGCCTGCAAGCCCGCCTCATGAGCCAAGCCCTGCGCAAGCTCACCGCGCACATCAAGAAAACCAATTGCACCGTCATTTTCATTAACCAAATCCGCATGAAGATCGGCGTCATGTTCGGCTCACCCGAAACCACCACCGGCGGCAATGCGCTCAAGTTCTACGCCTCTGTGCGTTTAGACATACGCCGCACAGGCACCATCAAAAAGGGTGAAGAGTCCATTGGCAACGAAACCAAGGTCAAGGTCGTCAAAAACAAAGTGGCACCCCCGTTCAAAACCGCCGAATTCGACATTTTGTTTGGCGAGGGCATCAGCCGCCATGGCGAAATCATCGACATGGGCGTGGCCGCCAAGATCGTTGACAAGTCCGGCGCTTGGTATGCCTACCAAGGCGAAAAAATCGGCCAAGGTCGCGACAATTCACGCGAGTTTTTGCGTGAGAACCCCGAGTTGGCCTTTGAAATCGAAAACAAGGTGCGCGAGTCCTTGGGCATTCCTTTGCTGCCCGCTGAGGTCGAAGAACCCAAGTTGCAAGCTGTCAAGTGAGCGCCGTCGTGGTGAATTGGCCTTTCAAGGTGGTGCAAGGCGGTGCGGTCAACCCGCCAACGGTCAAAGCCAAAGCCGTCAGCTTGCTGGCCCAGCGTGAATACTCCCGCCAAGAACTCAGCGACAAACTCACAGCGGCAGATGCCAGCCCAGAGGAAGTCGAGCAGGCCTTGGCGCAGTTGGCTGCCAAAGGCTTGGTAGATGACGCGCGGGTGGTGGAAACCTTGGTCAACCGACGCTCCAGCAAGCTAGGTGCATCAAGGCTTCGCCAAGAGTTGCAGGCCAAAGGCGTGAGCGCCGACATGGTGGCCGAAACCATGGCAGAACTTAAGGGAACAGAGTTAGCAAGGGCGCGGGGCGTATGGGAAAAGAAATTCGGCCTTCTTGCCTCCTCCGCCTCGGAGCGCAACAAGCAAGCCCGGTTTTTGGCCAGCCGCGGTTTTTCGGGCGAGGTGGTGCGACAAGTTGTCTCTGGTCTGTCAGAAGACTAAAGCAATCTTGAGCTCGTCATTGCGAGCGAAGCGAAGCAATCCCCCGTCATTGCGAGGAGCGAAGCAATTCCCCGTCATTGCGAGGAGCGTAGCGACGAAGCAAACTAACGAAGTAGGACATTAGCGACTCGCCAGATTGCTTCGCTTCGCTCGCAATGACAACTTTGCGCAATGACAACTCTGCGCAATGAGAGCTAAACGCCGAGCATCAAGCGAAGGTTTTGCACTGCGGC